>NZ_JBITSX010000029.1:0-66577 GCF_044541255.1 Pseudomonas sp. NPDC085632
GCCACTTAGGATCACACTGATAGTCCGGGTACCAGCCCGGATGCCCCTGCTTGTCTCATTTCTTCAAAATAAGAGCCGCAGCTTATGGCTACTGCTCTGGTTATAGCCATGACGCGGGTTGAAGCCCGCGCCACAGCCTCTACGGTGCAGCGGTTACAGCAGCTGAATCACACGCCGCTCGAAAGCAACATGTTACGGATGTGACCGATGGCCTTAGTCGGGTTCAGGCCTTTCGGACATACGTTGACGCAGTTCATGATGCCCCGGCAGCGGAAAACGCTGAACGGGTCATCGAGCGAAGCCAGACGCTCGGTAGTCTTGGTATCACGGCTGTCTGCCAGGAAGCGATAAGCTTGCAGCAGTGCAGCTGGACCCAGGAACTTGTCCGGGTTCCACCAGAAGGACGGGCACGAAGTCGAGCAGCAGGCGCACAGGATGCACTCGTACAGACCGTCGAGCTTTTCACGCTCTTCTGGCGACTGCAGACGCTCGATGGCCGGAGCCGGCGTGTCATTCTGCAGGTAAGGCTTCACCTTCTCGTATTGCTTGTAGAAGATGCTCATATCAACGACCAGGTCACGGATAACCGGCAAACCTGGCAGCGGACGAACGATCAACTTGTTACCTTTTACAACGGCAGACAGCGGCGTGATGCACGCCAGACCGTTTTTGCCGTTGATGTTCATGCCGTCGGAACCACAAACGCCTTCACGGCAAGAGCGACGATAGGAGAAACCTTCGTCCTGCTCTTTGATCAGGGCCAGTACGTCCAGCACCATCAGGTCTTTACCACCGGTATCGACCTGGAATTCCTGCATGAACGGCGCGGCGTCCTGATCAGGGTTGTAACGATAAACGCTGACTTGCAACATGGCGGCCACCCTTAATAAGTCCGAATCTTAGGTTCAAAAGTCGGAACAGTCTTCGGCGAGAAGTTCACGGCACGCTTGGTGACGCGCTTGTCACCCGGGAAGTACAGGGTGTGGCACAGCCAGTTTTCGTCGTCACGGTCTTCGAAGTCTTCACGGGCGTGAGCACCGCGCGACTCTTTGCGGACTTCAGCGGCGATGGCGGTAGCTTCAGCCACTTCCAGCAGGTTTTGCAGTTCCAGCGCTTCGATACGGGCAGTGTTGAACGCCTGCGACTTATCGTTGATCTTCACGTTGGCGATGCGGGTACGCAGGTCAGCAAGCTGAGCGATACCTTTCTGCATGTATTCGCCGGTACGGAATACACCGAAGTAGTTCTGCATGCAGTTTTGCAGTTCGCGACGCAGGGTAGCCACGTCTTCGCCATCCGTACGGCTGTTCAGCGCGTTCAGACGCGACAGGGCAGCTTCGATGTCGGCTTCGGTAGCGTCGTCGTATTCGATGCCGTCGGTCAGCGCTTTTTCCAGGTGCAGGCCAGCAGCGCGGCCGAATACCACCAGGTCGAGCAGCGAGTTGCCGCCCAGACGGTTGGCACCGTGAACCGATACGCAAGCCACTTCGCCTACAGCGAACAGGCCCGGGATGATCTTGTCGACGCCTTCAGCGTCCTGGGTGATCGCCTGACCATGAATGTTGGTGGCAACGCCGCCCATCATATAGTGGCAAGTCGGAACAACCGGAACCGGCGCAACAACCGGGTCAACGTGTGCGAAAGTCTTCGACAGTTCGCAGATGCCTGGCAGACGGCTGTGCAGTACTTCCTCGCCCAGGTGGTCGAGTTTGAGCAGTACGTGGTCGCCATTCGGGCCGCAACCGTTGCCGGCGATGATTTCTTTAACCATCGAGCGAGCAACAACGTCACGACCGGCAAGGTCTTTGGCGTTCGGAGCATAACGCTCCATGAAACGCTCGCCGTGCTTGTTGATCAGGTAACCACCTTCACCACGGCAACCTTCGGTCACCAGTACACCGGCGCCGGCGATGCCGGTCGGGTGGAACTGCCACATTTCGATGTCTTGTACCGGCACGCCAGCACGCAGAGCCATGCCGACGCCGTCACCGGGGTTGATCAGGGCATGGGTGGTGGATGCGGAGATACGACCTGCACCGCCGGTAGCCAATACGGTGGCTTTGGCGCGGATGTAGGTGGTTTCGCCGGTTTCGATGCAGATCGCGATCACACCGACGAAGTCGCCTTCCTGGTTTTTCACCAGATCGACAGCGTAGTACTCGTTCAGGAACGTGGTACCGGCTTTCAGGTTGCCCTGATAAAGGGTGTGCAGCAGTGCGTGACCGGTACGGTCGGAAGCGGCGCACGTACGGGCAGCCTGCCCGCCTTTGCCGTAGTCCTTGGACTGACCACCGAACGGACGCTGGTAGATACGGCCCTGTTCGGTACGCGAGAACGGCATGCCCATGTGGTCCAGCTCATAAACAGCAGCCGGGCCTTCCTGACACATGTATTCGATAGCGTCCTGGTCACCGATGTAGTCGGAACCCTTGACGGTATCGTACATGTGCCAGCGCCAGTCATCGTTCGGGTCAGCGGACGCGATTGCGCACGTGATGCCGCCCTGAGCGGATACGGTGTGCGAACGGGTCGGGAAAACCTTGGTGATCACGGCAGTCTTGTGACCGCCCTGTGCCAATTGCAGCGCAGCGCGCATGCCGGCACCGCCACCACCAATAATGATGGCGTCGAAAGAAATCGTTGGAATGTTAGCCATGACTCAGATACCCCAGAGAATCTGCACACCCCAGACGAAGTAAGCGAACATCGCAACGCCGCATACTGCCTGGAAAAGGAAACGTATCGCCGTTGCGGACTTGCCGAACGCCATTGGCGTCAGGTAGTCAGTCGCGATGGTCCACATGCCGACCCAGGCGTGAGCGCCGAGAGCAACAAGGGCCAGCAGGCTGAAAATACGCATCCCGTTGTGGGCGAACAGTTCATGCCACTGGGCATACTCGAGGCCTGGGTGGGCCACGACGTATCCGATCAGAAAGATGAAGTAAGCCGCGAGAACGACCGCAGACACACGTTGCGCCATCCAGTCATAGAGGCCCGAACGCGACAGGTTCGTGACGTTAGTTACCATATCCAAACTCCTGCCAGAACGATTACCACCACGGAAACGGCGATAACGATTTTCGAGCCCAGCTTGCCGCCTTCCAGCGTCTCACCGATGCCCATGTCCATGATCAAATGGCGCACACCGGCTACCAGGTGATACAGCAGAGCGGACAGGATGCCCCAAATCACTAGCTTGGCTAGCGGACTGGTCAGACACGCTTTCACCTGACCGAAGCCTTCCTCGGAGCTCAGCGACTTGTCCAATGCGTAAAGCATGATGGCAAGGCACACGAAGAGGATGACACCGGAGATTCGGTGAAGAATGGACGTGTAAGCAGTGACTGGGAGTTTGATGGTCCTTAGGTCTAGGTTTACAGGTCGTTGGCTTTTCACGGCTTTTTTTTCACACTGAAGAGCCCCTAACAATCAGGGCAAAGTTGTTGGGGAGTGCACTGGTCAGGTAACCACCACCCAGGGATGCGACCCCCAATGAAAGCAAGCCCAAAAGCCCTTGGCGGTCGGTGGCCGAGTATAGACAGTTAGGCTACTAATGACAACGCAATCACCTACCCCCAATAGCTGATTGCACAAGTTGCATAAAAGGCGTAAATGGCAGTCAATTTCGAGGAAAAAGTGCGCTTAAAGCCTTCTGGAGCAAGACTTTAGGCAAATTGACATTCGAATTTATCTCACTATAGTGGTGCGGGCCCTGCGTGGGGGGTCTGTCTGATGGTTCAAGCATAAATAGGAGGCCACATGGCTGACAAAAAAGCGCAGTTGATCATCGAGGGCGCAGCCCCCGTCGAGCTGCCCATTTTAACCGGCACCGTTGGTCCCGATGTAATCGATGTTCGGGGCCTGACGGCCACGGGCCGCTTCACGTTCGACCCTGGTTTCATGTCGACCGCTTCGTGCGAGTCGAAGATCACCTATATCGACGGCGACAACGGCATTCTGTTGCACCGCGGCTACCCGATCGAACAGCTGGCTGAAAAGTCGGACTACCTGGAAACCTGCTATCTGTTGCTCAACGGCGAACTGCCGACCGCAGAGCAGAAGGCCCAGTTCGTCAGCACCGTGAAAAACCACACCATGGTTCACGAGCAGCTGAAAACCTTCTTCAACGGTTTCCGTCGCGACGCCCACCCGATGGCCGTCATGTGCGGTGTAGTCGGCGCCCTCTCGGCCTTCTACCACGACTCCCTCGACATCAATAACCCGCAGCATCGCGAAATCTCCGCGATCCGTCTGGTTGCCAAGATGCCGACCCTGGCAGCGATGGTTTACAAGTACTCCATGGGCCAACCCATGATGTACCCGCGCAACGACCTGACGTACGCGGAAAACTTCCTGCACATGATGTTCAACACCCCGTGCGAGATCAAACCGATCAGCCCGGTGCTCGCCAAGGCCATGGACCGGATCTTCATCCTCCACGCCGACCACGAGCAGAACGCATCGACTTCCACCGTACGTCTGGCAGGTTCTTCGGGTGCCAACCCGTTCGCCTGTATCGCCGCCGGTATCGCCGCACTGTGGGGCCCTGCCCACGGCGGTGCGAACGAAGCCGTGTTGACCATGCTTGACGAGATTGGCGATGTGTCGAACATCGACAAGTTCATCGCCAAGGCCAAGGACAAGAACGATCCGTTCAAACTGATGGGTTTCGGTCACCGCGTTTACAAGAACCGCGACCCTCGCGCGACTGTCATGAAGCAGACCTGCGACGAAGTACTGAAGGAACTGGGCATCAACAACGATCCGCAACTCGAACTGGCCATGCGCCTGGAAGAGATTGCGTTGACCGACCCGTACTTCATCGAGCGCTCGCTGTACCCGAACGTCGACTTCTACTCGGGGATCATCCTCAAGGCGATCGGCATTCCGACCAGCATGTTCACGGTGATTTTCGCGTTGGCACGTACTGTTGGCTGGATTTCGCACTGGAAAGAGATGCTTTCGAGCCCGTACAAGATTGGCCGTCCGCGCCAGTTGTACACTGGTTACGAGTCGCGTGATATTTCCAAGCTGGAAGACCGCAAATAAGATTTGTCTTGCGATAACGTTTTAATGTTGTACCGGGAACGGCCTCTATTTATATAGGGGCCGTTTTTGTTTGTTTGGGTTTGGGATTGGGATTGGGATTGGGGGCATATCCGTTGCTGCGGGTGTTGCCGCTGGCGGTTTCGCTCTTACAGCGACTCACTTTTTCAAACGCCGGAGTGCCGGCCCAGCAAAAAGGAACCAAAAGGCTTTGCCCCTGGCGTACGGCACTTCGCTGAGGCTCAGTGTTCCCTCGCTACGGTGTCCATCCGGGGGCATCGCCTACGGTTTGCTTCGCTGCACCTCCTCTCGATGTATGCGGCTTCGCCGCACGGCGCTTCGCGCCTAACCCCCGGATGAACACCTCCGCTCGGCCTGCCGAAAGGGGCAAAAGATCAAAAGCCAAGGCCAAAGCAAGATCAAAAGCCAGATCAAGAGCCCCTCACCCTAGCCCTCTCCCGGAGGGAGAGGGGACTGATCGCGGTGTTTGGGAAATGTACGCCGACGTGAAATACCGAGTCGAATTCAGATTCTGGAACAGATCAAAAGCCCCTCACCCTAACCCTCTCCCGGAGGGAGAGGGGACTGACCGCGTGGACTGGAAGAGCTACGCCGACGTGCGATAGCGCGTTGAACTCAGATTTTGAAAAGCCCAAAAATCGGCTCCCTCGCCCTCGGGAGAGGGCTGGGGTGAGGGGCGGCAACAACGCAAATCAAAAGCCGAACACCCGCGCTCTTCACCACTCAATAGGCCGAGTGTCAGCTCGCCTGCTCTTGATCTTGCTCCACGGGCGACGTCGGAAGGCTTCGTTCCGGGATTGATCCGGGCGTGGGAGCGCAGCGACCGTTTGGCGAAGCCAAACACAGCGAGAGGAGGTGCAGCGAAGCAAACCGTAGGCGCTGCGCCCGGATCGATCCCGGAGCGAAGGAACCCCGAGCCCCAGCGAGCGGGCCGCACGTAGGAGCAAGCGTTTTTTTGCTTACTTTTTTTTGGCGCTTGTAAAAAAAGTGAGTCGCCGTAAGGGCGAAACCCTAAGAAGCCGTTACCGCAGCAACGGATATGTACACAGCTCTAGCCGATAACCGCCCAATAAAAATGCCCCGATCTCTCAACCGGGGCATTCAGCACAACATTAAAAAACCATCAAACCATCAATGCGAAACCGCCCCACTCGCCCCCAACCCCGTCTGCGAACGCACAAACTGCGGGAAGAACAACGCCCGCTCGTTATCCGCAGCCGCCGACTTGTCAGTGATCGAGAAGAACCAGATCCCGACAAAGGCAATGATCATCGAAAACAGCGCCGGATACTCGTAAGGGAAGATCGCCTTCTCATGATGCAGAATCTGCACCCAGATGGTCGGACCAAGAATCATCAGCCCCACCGCACTCACTAGCCCCAACCAGCCGCCGATCATCGCACCACGAGTGGTCAGCTTCTTCCAGTACATCGAAAGCAGCAGCACCGGGAAGTTACAGCTCGCCGCGATCGAGAACGCCAGACCCACCATGAACGCAATGTTCTGGCTTTCGAACAAGATACCCAGGCCAATCGCCAGGATCCCCAGTGCGATGGTGGTGATCTTCGAAACGCGAATCTCATCCTTGTCGTTGGCCTTGCCCTTCTTGATCACGCTGGCATACAGGTCGTGAGACACCGCCGAAGCACCGGCCAGGGTCAGACCCGCCACAACTGCCAGAATGGTCGCAAAGGCTACCGCCGAGATAAAGCCAAGGAAGATACTGCCGCCCACCGCGTCAGCCAGGTGCACCGCCGCCATATTGTTGCCACCGAGCAGAGCGCCCGCCGCATCTTTAAAGGCCGGATTGGTGCTGACCAGCAGGATCGCGCCGAAGCCGATGATGAAGGTCAGGATGTAGAAGTAACCAATGAAGCCAGTGGCGTAGAGCACGCTCTTACGGGCTTCTTTTGCGTCACTCACGGTGAAGAAGCGCATGAGGATGTGCGGCAGACCAGCCGTACCGAACATCAGTGCCAGGCCCAGCGAGAACGCTGAAATCGGATCTTTCACCAGACCGCCCGGGCTCATGATCGCCTCACCTTTCGGGTGAACCTTGATCGCTTCCGAGAACAGCATGTTGAAGTCGAAGTTGACGTGCTTCATCACCATCAGCGCCATGAACGAAGCACCGGACAGCAACAGCACGGCCTTGATGATCTGCACCCAGGTGGTCGCCAGCATGCCGCCGAACAGCACGTACATGCACATCAGGATGCCGACCAGAATCACCGCCACGTAGTAATCGAGGCCGAACAGGAGCTGGATCAGCTTGCCGGCACCGACCATTTGCGCGATCAGGTAGAACGCCACCACCACCAGCGAACCGCAGGCCGACAGCGTGCGGATCTGGGTTTGCCCGAGGCGGTAGGACGCCACGTCGGCAAAAGTGTATTTACCCAGGTTACGCAGGCGCTCGGCGATCAGGAACAGAATGATCGGCCAGCCCACCAGGAAGCCGATCGAGTAGATCAGGCCATCGTAGCCGGAGGTAAACACCAGCGCGGAAATCCCCAGGAAGGACGCCGCCGACATGTAGTCACCGGCAATCGCCAGACCGTTCTGGAAACCGGTGATCTTGCCGCCCGCCGCATAGTAGTCGGCAGCCGACTTGTTGCGCTTGGACGCCCAGTACGTGATGCACAGAGTCGCACCGACGAACACGACGAACATGGCGATCGCTGCGACGTTGAGCGGTTGTTTGTGGACTTCGCCGGTCAGGGCGTCAGCGGCCCAGACGGCAGGCGCGAACGCCGAAATGCTCAAAAGAGCCAGTAGACGCCGGATCATTGCTGAGCCTCCTTGAGAATCGCATTGTTCAGGTCGTCAAACTCGCCATTGGCGCGGCGCACATAGATACCGGTCAGGATGAAAGCCGAAATAATCAGGCCGACACCGATCGGGATACCCCAGGTAATTGAAGATCCAGGACTGAGTTTCGCCCCGAGCACTTGCGGCCCGTACGCGATCAGCAAAATGAATGCAGAGTAAAGCCCGAGCATGATTGCCGAGAGTATCCAGGCGAATCGTTCCCTTTTCTTGACCAGCTCCTTGAATCGGGGACTGTTTTGAATCGAGAGGTAAATGCTGTCGTTCATTGTTTTTATCCTCGCAGCACAGATTATTGTTGGAACATAGCTAATGTATGCGGCTGCGAGCGCGGTAACAGACGACCTTAGTAGTAGAACGCCATGACACTTTTGCCAATTTCAAGCATGCATAAATAAATGTGGGAGCGAGCCTGCTCGCGAAAGCGTCGGATCAGTCGAAATATGTATCAACTGACAGATCGCATTCGCGAGCAGGCTCGCTCCCACAGGGTTAGGCGGTGAGGCGGTTATTTGGTCCAGTCAGCCACGCGATCCGGGTGCTTGGCGACCCAATCCTTGGCCGCGGCTTCAGGCTTGGCGCCGTCCTGAATTGCCAGCATGACTTCGCCGATCTCGTCTTTCGACGCCCACTGGAAGTTCTTCAGGAACTTGGCCACTTCCGGCGCCTTGGCGTCGAGTTCTTTGCTGCCGATGCTGTTTACAGTTTCAGCCGCGCCATACACGCCTTTCGGGTCGTCAAGGAAGCGCAGTTTCCACTTGGCGAACATCCAGTGCGGCACCCAGCCGGTGACGGCGATGGATTCGTTTTTCTTCTCGGCACGGGTCAGCTCGGCGATCATGCCTGCGCCGGAACTGGCCTTGAGCGAGTACTTGTCGAGGCCATAATCCTTGATCGCCTGATCGGTCTTGAGCATCACGCCTGAACCGGCATCGATACCGACGATACGATTCTTGAAGGTGTCATCGGTTTTCAGATCTTCGATCGACTTGGCTTTCACATACTCCGGCACGATCAGGCCGATTTTTGCATCCTTGAAGTTCGGGCCGTAATCGACGACCAGATCCTTGTTCTTCGTCCAGTATTCGCCGTGGGTCACTGGCAGCCAGGCCGAGAGCATGGCGTCGAGTTTGCCGGTGGCCACGCCCTGCCACATGATCCCGGTGGCGACGGCTTGCAGCTTCACGTCGTAGCCGAGTTTCTGCTTGATCACTTCGGCCGCCACATGGGTGGTCGCGACGCTGTCGGACCAGCCATCAACGTAACCGATGTTCAGGGTCTGTTTTTCTGCGCTGGCGAAAGTGGAACTCATCGCAAGCACCAGAGCAGCACTTGCGCCTAAAAGTCGTCGCATCTTCATCGTTACTTCCCCGAAATGCTGCGCCCGACGGATGACGGGCGGCGTCAACGTATTGTTATGGTGCACGGCGCCCCCATCACGCCCGACCGCAAACTCGTTAGAACATCAGCGGAGTACTGACACTTCGATCATCGACCTGACGACAATAGCGACCTGCTCTGCCAGCGACCTCAAGACAACGAGAAACGACATCACAAGGCCATTAATGGCGTCTGAATATTTGACGCCAGACAATCCGCCCGAACTTTGCATGTCAAAATCGTGCGGACCACCAACCCCTCTATAAATGCAGGTAACATGCGTCGCTTTGCAGCCACTCGGCCTGACCATGTCCGCGACTTCCCGCTTCCCTTTTTTGCCTTATCTCTTCGCCTGCCTGCTGGGCTTGTTCGCACTCGCTGGCTTCTGGTACGGCCTCGGCCAACCGGTGATCCTGCCGGACGCAGCGACGCCGACGCATAAATTGCAATGCGCCTCCTACACCCCATTCGACAAAGATCAGTCGCCGTTCGACGTGCCGTTCAAGCTGCGCCCGGAGCGCATGGACGCCGATCTCGCATTGCTGGCGACACGCTTTGAGTGCATTCGCACTTATTCGATGACAGGCCTGGAAGCACTGCCGGATCTGGCGCGCAAACACGGTTTGAAATTGATGATCGGCGCATGGGTCAACAGCAACCCGGTAGACACCGAGAAAGAAGTCGACCTGCTGATCAAATCAGCCAACGCCAACTCGGACGTGGTTAGCGCGGTGATCGTCGGCAACGAAGCGCTGCTGCGCAAGGAAGTCACGGGCGCGCAACTGGCGAAGCTGATCAATAAGGTCAAGCGCCAGGTCAAGCAACCGGTCACCTATGCCGATGTCTGGGAGTTCTGGCTCAAGCATCCTGAAGTCGCGCCAGCGGTGGACTTCCTGACCATCCACTTGCTGCCGTACTGGGAGGATGACCCGTCGAACATTGACGTTGCCCTGCAACATGTCGCGGATGTGCGTCAGGTGTTCGGCAATAAATTCGCACCGAAAGACGTGATGATTGGCGAAACCGGCTGGCCGAGCGAAGGCCGCCAGCGCGAGACCGCCCTGCCGAGCCGCGTCAACGAGGCCAAGTTCATTCGTGGTTTTGTCGCGATGGCCGAGAAAGAAGGTTGGCATTACAACCTGATTGAAGCGTTTGACCAGCCGTGGAAGCGCGGCAGTGAAGGCGCGGTCGGTGGGTATTGGGGCTTGTTTGACGCCGATCGTCAGGACAAGGGTGTGCTGGCCGGGCCGGTGACCAACGTGCCGTACTGGAAAGAATGGCTGGCGGTCGGTGGACTGATCTTCCTCGGCACGCTGATGCTTGGCGGGCGGGTTCGCACAACGCGCTCGGCTTTGGTCTTGCCGCTGCTGGGCGCCCTCGCCGCTTGCTCCATCGGCGCCTGGGGTGATCTGGCGCGGGTGACCACGCGGTTTGCCAGTGAATGGTTGTGGGTTGGACTACTGACTCTGTTGAATCTGCTGGTGTTGGCGCACGCCGCATTGACGCTGAGTGCGCGTGCCGGTTGGCGTGAACGGGCGTTCAATTTGCTTGATCGTCGCGCTGGGTGGCTGGTAGCGGCGGCTGGTTTTGCGGCGGCAGTGATGATGCTCGAGATGGTATTCGATCCGCGCTATCGCAGCTTTGCGAGCATGGCATTTGTGCTGCCGGCGCTGGTTTATCTGTGCCGGCCAGTGAGCGTGCCGCGTCGGGAGATTGCGTTGCTGACCTTTATTGTCGGTGCGGGGATTGCGCCGCAGTTGTATCAGGAAGGGTTACAGAATCAGCAGGCGTGGGGTTGGGCGTTGGTCAGCGCTCTGATGGTCGCTGCGTTGTGGCGCTGCCTCCGCGTTCGCAAGGCCTGATCTTTAGCGCCTTCCAAGCCCTCATCGCTGGCAAGCCAGTTCCCACAGGATATTGATTGAACACAACATGTGTGTACGACACAAAAACCTGTGGGAGCTGGCTTGCCAGCGATGACTGACTGTCAGGCGCTACGGGACTCGCGGACCAGACGCAACCCGGCAATCACCAACGCAAACACCGCCAACGTGGTGTTGTACAACGCCAGTGCCGGCGCCCCAAACACCAGCGCCAGCACCGCCAGCCACCACCCTGCTCGCCTCGGCAAGACGAAACCGATCAACGCCGCGCCCAGCGCCGTCCAGCCCAGCACCTTGAAGTGAATCATCAAACCCAGGTTCGAACGCACCTGACACTCCCAGCGACTGGCCTCGTCCACGCAGATACCGACCCACTTTCCGTCCTCCATAAAGCCATAACGCACGCCATAACTGGCGGCCAGCCACAACGACAACAGAACGAGCAGCACAATCACGGGCAAGCGGCGGGACATGAAGCACTCCAATCATGAGAAATCGGCGGCCAGCTTAATCTGCCGTCATGCATACGCAAGCGCTAACAACACTTAACTGTTCATTCAGACCGTGCAAAGTGTATCGTCCAGCTACTATTACTCCGAATTCTACCTGTTTGGTGCCGCAGCATGGCACTTTGGCGCAAACCCGGTGGTCATAGCCTGCGAACTTCATTCGGCACCTTCCTCTAAGGGATCTAGTCATGCTCCGTTCCTTGCGCTTCGCCGCGCTGTTCAGCGGCCTTATTTTGAGTGCGTCCGCACTGGCGGTAGATATCGATGCCGCCAGTTATGGCTACCCCCTGACCAACCCGTTCGAGGCGACTATCGCCACGACCCCGCCGGACTTGCGCCCGGAGCTGCCGCTGGATGACGACATCACTCAGTCGGACCGCAGCCTGACGCTGCGCCCGGAACGCGAGTTCATCCTGCCGGACAATTTCTGGGCAGTGAAGAAGCTCACTTACCGCATCGCCACCCAGGACAAACCGGCCCCGCTGATCTTCCTGATTGCCGGTACCGGTGCGCGCTTTGACAGCACGCTCAACGAATACCTGAAAAAGCTCTATTACAAGGCCGGCTACCACGTCGTGCAGTTGTCGTCGCCAACCAGTTTCGACTTCATCAGCGCCGCCTCACGCTTCGCCACCCCGGGCGTGACCAAGGAAGACGCCGAAGACATGTATCGGGTGATGCAGGCCGTACGCGCACAGAATCCGAATCTGCCGGTGACCGAGTATTACCTGACCGGCTACAGCCTGGGCGCGCTCGATGCCGCATTTGTCGCGCATCTGGACGAAACGCGTCGCAGCTTCAACTTCAAGAAAGTCCTGCTGCTCAACCCGCCGGTCAACCTCTATACCTCGGTGACCAACCTCGACAAGCTGGTACAAACCGAAGTTAAAGGCATCAACAACAGCACGACGTTCTATGAACTGGTGCTGTCCAAGCTGACCCGCTACTTCCAGCAAAAAGGCTACATCGACCTCAATGATGCACTGCTCTATGACTTCCAGCAGTCCAAGCAGCACCTGACCAACGAACAGATGGCGATGCTGATCGGCACCTCGTTTCGCTTCTCGGCGGCCGACATCGCCTTCACTTCGGACCTGATCAACCGTCGCGGCCTGATCACTCCGCCGAAATTCCCGATCACCGAAGGCACCAGCCTCACGCCGTTCCTCAAGCGTGCGCTGCAGTGCGACTTCGATTGCTACCTGACCGATCAAGTGATTCCAATGTGGCGTGCGCGCACCGACGGCGGCAGCCTGTTGCAACTGATCGACCAGGTCAGCCTGTACGCGCTCAAGGATTACCTGCACGACAGCCCGAAAATCGCCGTGATGCACAACGCCGACGACGTGATCCTCGGCCCGGGCGACCTCGGTTTCCTGCGCAAGACCTTCGGTGATCGCCTGACTGTTTATCCACTGGGCGGCCACTGCGGCAACCTTAACTACCGCGTCAACAGCGACGCCATGCTGGAGTTCTTCCGTGGCTAAATATCTCCTGCTGATTGCAGCGCTTCTCTGCGCAGGCGTGGCCCAGGCCGACAACAGTAAAGCCAACGCGCCCGTCGTGGTCGACAGCGACGGCTTCAAAGAGCCGCTGTCCAAACTCAAGTTCAACCCGGGGCTGGATCAACGCGAATTCGAGCGCTCGACGCTCAACGCGCTGAACGTCTACGACCCGCTGGAATCCTGGAACCGCCGGGTTTACCACTTCAACTATCGCTTCGACCAATGGGTGTTCCTGCCGGTGGTCGATGGCTATCGTTACATCACGCCGAGCTTCGTGCGTACGGGCGTGAGTAACTTCTTCAACAACCTCGGTGACGTGCCGAACCTGGTCAACAGCCTGTTGCAGTTCAAGGGCCAGCGCTCGATGGAAACCACCGCGCGCCTGCTGCTCAACACCACCATCGGCATCGCCGGCCTGTGGGACCCGGCCACCGCCATGGGCCTGCCGCGCCAGAGCGAAGACTTCGGTCAGACCCTGGGCTTCTACGGTGTTCCGGGCGGCGCTTACTTCGTACTGCCGATCTTCGGCCCGTCGAATATCCGCGACACCGCTGGCCTGGCCGTGGATTACACCGCCGAATCGGCGATCAACTTCCTCAATGTCTCGGAAGTCAGCTCCAACCATCCGGAAATCTGGGCTCTGCGTGCGGTCGACAAGCGTTATCAGACCAGCTTCCGCTACGGTCAGATGAACTCGCCGTTCGAGTACGAGAAAGTGCGTTACGTGTACACCGAGGCGCGCAAGTTGCAGATTGCCGAGTAGTTTTCGGCAGGCGCAAAACACTGTGGGAGCGAGCTTGCTCGCGAATGCGGTAATCCAGTCAACATTTAAGTCGACTGATACTCCGCTTTCGCGAGCAAGCTCGCTCCCACATTTGTTTTGTGTCGCGGGTTAGCCCTTCACGGCTTTCCAGATTTTGCTGACCACAGAAACCACCGCCAACACCACAGCACCGGCAATAATCCCCGCCACACCGTTGAGCAACATCGGCACCGCAAACCCGGCACTCCCCGCCGCCGCACCGACACCCTCAATCCAGTGATGCACCACCGGCACACCGTGAGTCAGGATGCCGCCGCCAACCAGGAACATCGCCGCCGTACCGACCACCGACAGGGTTTTCATCATGTACGGCGCAGCGCTGAGAATGCCGCTGCCAATCTTTTTGGCCATCTGCCCAGGTTTCTGCGTCAGCCACAGGCCGAGGTCGTCAAGTTTGACAATGCCCGCCACCAGCCCATACACGCCCACCGTCATGACAATCGCGATGCCCGACATCACGATTACTTGCTGAGTCAGCGAAGCAGTAGCCACGGTGCCGAGCGTAATCGCGATGATTTCAGCCGAAAGAATGAAGTCAGTGCGAATCGCACCTTTGATCTTGTCCTTTTCATAGGCCACCAGATCGGTCGCTGGATCAGCGACAGCCTCAGTCAGCTGCGCGTGCCCTGCTTCATCTTCAGCCGCGCTGTGCAAAAACTTGTGCGCGAGCTTTTCAAAACCCTCGAAGCACAAATACGCACCACCGACCATCAACAACGGCGTCACCAACCACGGCACAAACGCACTGATCGCCAGCGCCGACGGCACGAGGATCAGTTTGTTGACGAACGAGCCCTTGGCCACGGCCCAGACCACGGGAATTTCCCGCTCGGCACGCACCCCGGAGACCTGCTGGGCATTGAGCGCCAGATCATCACCGAGCACGCCGGCGGTCTTCTTGGCGGCCATTTTGCTCATCAACGCCACGTCATCCAGCACGGTGGCAATATCGTCGACCAGCACCAGCAAACTGCTTCCTGCCATGAATCCTGTTTCCTTTTATGTATGAATGTTGCGAAGCATAACGCGACCACAGACCACGCGGGGCATTCTTGAGCGCTGCGCGAGGCCGGTGCTACCATGCGCAACCGCCAGAACAGGCAAGGAACCACCGGGTTTATGAGCACAATCCGCGAGCGCAACAAAGAACTGATCCTGCGTGCCGCCAGTGAGGAGTTTGCCGACAAGGGCTTCGCTGCGACCAAAACCAGCGACATCGCCGCCAAGGCGGGATTGCCCAAGCCCAACGTCTACTACTACTTCAAGTCCAAGGAAAACCTTTACCGCGAGGTATTGGAAAGCATCATCGTGCCGATCTTGCAGGCTTCGACCCCGTTCAATCCGGACGGCGTACCGAGCGAAGTGCTGAGCGGCTACATCCGCTCGAAGATCCGCATCTCCCGCGACCTGCCCTTCGCCTCGAAAGTGTTCGCCAGCGAAATCATGCACGGCGCGCCGCACCTGAGCGCCGACCTGGTCGAGCAGTTGAACGGCCAGGCCAAACACAACATCGACTGTATCCAGAGCTGGATAGACCGCGGGCAAATCGCCCCGATCGACCCTAATCACCTGATGTTCAGCATCTGGGCCGCGACCCAGACCTACGCCGACTTCGACTGGCAGATTTCTGCAGTCACGGGGAAGGACAAGCTGGACGAGGCGGATTATGAAGCGGCGGCGCAGACGATTATCCGGTTGGTGCTGAAGGGGTGTGAGCCGGACTGAAGTATTGCGGTGACGCCATCGCTGGCAAGCCAGCTCCCACAGGTTTCTGTGTTGAGTTCAGATTTAGCAACCAACACAAATCCTTGTGGGAGCTGGCTTGCCAGCGATGGAGGCAACTCCATTCAAAATTGTTAAAGCCAGACTGCATCCCACAGCGGATAGTCGCCAATCTCTTCGACGAGTCCCGCCCTTAAAGGGTTGGCTACGACATATCGCGCCATTTTCACCAGATCCTCTTCCCGCCGCAGCGCACGGTCGTGAAAACCCTGTTGCCAAAGCGGTCCTTTCCGGTTGATGGACATATTCACTTCCCGCGTAATCAGCGACTTGGTTTCACGCATCAGTTTTTTGAGCGAACAATTTTCCAGTTCGATCAGCCAGTGAAAATGATCCGGCATAACAACCCAGGCCAGTGACTTTGCCAGTCCAAGATTTTGCGCACGACGAAACTGATGAACGACCAATCTGCCCAAAGTGAAATCGGCAAAGATCGGTTCTCGATCAAGTGTGTTGGTAGTCAGTAGATAGATTCGATGCGGCTCGGCATAGCGGCCGGCTCGCAGGCGATGTGAAGCAGGAAGATCAGGCAATCCATTGCCCCTTCATGATGAGTTCATCAGAAGGCTAGACCTCAGTGATCCATTTGGTTGGTTTAGTCTTTTTTCTTGATGTGTCAATCAGGCTGCCATCGCAGGCAAGCCAGCTCCCACAGTGGTTTGTGTCGTTCAAAAATCTTTGCTCAACACAAAACCTTGTGGGAGCTGGCTTGCCAGCGATGACTATCGATCAGACGCCAGAGATCAAGCAGCCACCCCCGCATCCGCCCGCAAATCCAGCGCCTCCACCGCTTTAATCGCCACCTGCTCATCAATATCCGACAGATCGCCACTAATCCCGATCGCGCCCAGCACGTTCCCCGCCTGATCCCGAATCAATACACCACCCGGTGCCGGCACGACGCTGCCCTGGCCCATGCTGTTCAGTGCGGCAATAAAGGCTGGGCGTTGTTGCGCGTCGAGTGCCAGCAGGCGTGAGCCTTTGCCCAGGGCGATGGCGCCCCAGGCTTTGCCGATGGCGATGTTCGGGCGCAGCAGGCTGGCGCCGTCTTCGCGTTGCAGGGTGATCAGGTGGCCGCCGGTATCGAGTACCGCGATGGTCAGCGGCGCAGCGTTGATGCCGCGCCCTGCGTTGATGGCTTCGTTGACCAGGTTGACTGCGACTTTCAAGGTTAAAGCGCTCATGGTGCCGTCCTCATTTTGTTATAGGGAAAGTCGTGGGCCTGCGGTTTTCTGCCGCAGGCCGATGCAACAAATAGAACACAATGAATTATTTTTTTGTATACAATAATTCTCGAAAAGCGCCACATGCGACGAAAAGCCACAGTCATAAAGGCTTCCGACGAATGAAACAGGCGCTTGAGAAAATGGATTGACCTGCGCCGTCCGCCGTGAATACACTCTGCGCAAAGCCACTTGTATACACTTACAAAACGTAAAGAGGCACAAAACCATGAGCAAAATGAGAGCAATCGAAGCCGCCGTTCTGGTGATGCGCCGTGAAGGGGTTGATACCGCTTTTGGCATCCCGGGCGCTGCCATCAACCCGCTGTACTCCGCCTTGCAGAAAGTCGGTGGCATCGATCACGTCCTTGCTCGCCACGTTGAAGGCGCCTCGCACATGGCCGAGGGCTACACCCGCACCAAGGCCGGCAACATCGGCGTGTGCATCGGCACTTCCGGCCCTGCCGGTACCGACATGGTCACCGGGCTCTACAGCGCCTCGGCCGACTCGATTCCAATCCTCTGCATTACCGGCCAGGCACCCCGCGCCCGTATGCACAAGGAAGACTTCCAGGCTGTCGACATCACCAGCATCGTCAAGCCAGTGACCAAGTGGGCGACCACTGTTCTGGAACCGGGCCAAGTGCCTTACGCGTTCCAGAAAGCGTTCTTTGAAATGCGCTCCGGCCGTCCAGGCCCAGTGCTGATCGACCTGCCGTTCGACGTGCAGATGGCCGAAATCGAGTTCGACATCGACGCTTACCAGCCGCTGCCATTGGCCAAACCGACCGCGACCCGCGTTCAGGTCGAGAAGGCTCTGGCTCTGTTGGATCAGGCTGAGCGCCCACTGTTGGTTGCCGGTGGCGGCATCATCAACGCCGACGCCAGCGATCTGCTGGTTGAATTCGCTGAGCTGACCGGCATCCCGGTGATCCCGACCCTGATGGGCTGGGGCACCATCCCGGACGATCACCCGCTGATGGTCGGCATGGTCGGTCTGCAGACTTCGCACCGTTACGGCAACGCCACCATGCTGAAATCCGACGTGGTGTTGGGGATCGGTAACCGTTGGGCTAACCGCCACACCGGTTCGGTTGACGTTTACACCGAAGGCCGCAAGTTCATTCACGTCGACATCGAAGGCACGCAGATCGGTCGTGTGTTCACGCCGGATCTGGGCATCGTTTCCGACGCCGCCGCTGCGCTGACCGTGTTCATCGAAGTGGCTCGTGAATGGCAAGCCGCCGGCAAGCTGAAAAACCGCAGTGCCTGGTTGCAGGACTGCCAGCAGCGCAAAGCCAGCCTGCATCGCAAGACCCACTTCGACAACGTGCCGGTGAAACCACAGCGCGTTTACGAAGAAATGAACCAGGTGTTCGGCAAGGACACCTGCTACGTCAGCACCATTGGTCTGTCGCAGATTGCCGGCGCGCAGTTCCTGCACGTCTACAAGCCGCGTCACTGGATCAACTGTGGCCAGGCAGGCCCGTTGGGCTGGACCATTCCGGCCGCGCTGGGCGTGGTGAAGGCCGATCCGAACCGCAAAGTCGTGGCCCTGACGGGGGACTATGACGTCCAGTTCATGATCGAAGAACTGGCGGTCGGCGCTCAGTTCAAACTGCCTTACATCCACGTCGTGGTGAACAACTCGTACCTGGGTCTGATCCGTCAGGCCCAGCGCGGGTTCGAAATGGACTACTGCGTGCAGCTGTCCTTCGATAACCTCAACGCGCCGGAACTCAACGGTTACGGTGTTGACCACGTCGCAGTGGCTGAAGGCCTCGGCTGTAAAGCGCTGCGTGTATTCGAACCATCGGAAATCGCCCCTGCCCTGCGCAAGGCCGAACAGATGATTGAAGAGTTCAAGGTGCCGGTGATCGTCGAGATCATTCTGGAGCGTGTGACCAACATCTCCATGGGTACCGAGATCAACGCCGTCAACGAATTCGAAGACCTGGCGCTGGTCGGCAACGATGCGCCAACGGCGATTTCGCTGCTTGATTGATTGCTTTTAGCCCCCTCTCCCCTTGGGAGAGGGCTGGGGTGAGGGAAAGGTTTTGCGGTGCTCGCACAATCGGGATCAGACTCAGGATTCCCCCTCACCCTAGCCCTCTCCCCCAGGAGAGGGGACTTGATCGCGTTCAGTCTGACCAACCGTGTCACATCCGTTTTTAGGAGACCACCATGCCGCGTTTCGCAGCCAACCTGTCCATGCTGTTCACCGAACAGGATTTCCTTGCCCGTTTCGACGCCGCCGCCAAGGCTGGTTTCAGCGGTGTCGAGTATCTGTTCCCGTACGACTTCAGCTCCGCTGAAATCAAGGCCAAGCTCGACGCCAACGGTCTGACTCAAGTGCTGTTCAACCTGCCGGCCGGTGACTGGGCCAAGGGCGAGCGCGGTATCGCGTGTCTGCCGGATCGGGTTGAAGAGTTCCGCGCCGGTGTCGATCTGGCGATCGCTTACGCACAAGTGCTGGGCAACACCCAGATCAACTGCCTGGCCGGTATTCGTCCGCAAGGCGTTGACGATGCCACGGTAGAAAAGACCTTCGTTGCCAACCTGAAATACGCCGCCGACAAGCTGCAGGCAGCGGGCATCAAACTGGTGATGGAAGCGATCAACACCCGCGACATCCCGGGCTTCTACCTGAACAACACGGCGCAAGCCCTGTCGATTCGTGAACAGGTCGGCAGCGCCAACCTGTTCCTGCAATACGACATCTATCACATGCAAATCATGGAAGGTGATCTGGCCCGCACCCTGCAATCGCACCTGGGCGAGATCAACCATGTGCAGCTCGCGGACAACCCGGGGCGCAACGAACCAGGCACCGGCGAAATCAACTACCGCTTCCTGTTCGAACACCTCGATCGCATCGGTTATCAGGGTTGGGTCGGCTGTGAGTACAAGCCGCTGACCACCACCGAAGCAGGCCTCGGCTGGCTGAAAACCCACAACGCAATCTGACAAATACATGACCCTGCAGGAGCTGCCGCAGGCTGCGATCTTTTGATCTTGTTTTTACAGATCAAGATCAAAAGATCGCAGCCTGCGGCAGCTCCTACAGGGAGACATACAAAAACAAGAGGATTTTCTCATGGCTAAAATCGGATTTATCGGCACCGGCATCATGGGCCACCCAATGGCTTCGAACCTGCAGAAAGCCGGTCACAGCCTATTCCTGTCGGCGCACCACGACGCCGCTCCAGCCGACCTGGTTGCCGCCGGCGCCGTCGCCCTGGCCAACCCGCGCGAAGTCGCGCAGGAAGCTGAATTCATCATCGTCATGGTGCCGGATACCCCACAGGTCGACGACGTACTGTTCCGCGCCGACGGCGTTGCCGCGGGCCTGAGCAAAGGCAAAATCGTTATCGACATGAGCTCGATCTCGCCGACCGCCACCAAGGCATTCGCTGCGAAGATCAATGAGAAAGGCGCGCAATACCTCGACGCACCGGTATCCGGCGGTGAAGTCGGCGCTAAAGCCGCAACCCTGAGCATCATGATCGGTGGTGACGCCGATGCCTTCGAACGCGCCCTGCCGCTGTTCCAGGCCATGGGCAAGAACATCACTCTGGTCGGTGGCAATGGCGACGGTCAAACCGCCAAAGTCGCCAACCAGATCATCGTTGCCCTGAACATTCAGGCCGTCGCTGAAGCCCTGCTGTTCGCGTCGAAAAACGGTGCTGATCCGGCCAAGGTGCGTGAAGCACTGATGGGCGGTTTCGCTTCTTCGAAGATCCTTGAAGTGCACGGCGAGCGCATGATCAAAGGCACTTTCGATCCAGGCTTCCGCATCAGCCTGCACCAGAAGGACCTGAACCTGGCCCTGCAAGGCGCCAAGGAGCTGAACATCAACCTGCCAAACACCGCCAACGCCCAGCAAGTGTTCAGCACCTGCGCGGCGATCGGTGGCAGCAACTGGGACCACTCGGCGCTGATCAAAGGTCTGGAACACATGGCCAACTTCTCGATTCGCGACAAAAAATAATCTGTGCTTCTGGCTCGCTCCCTGTGGGAGCGGGCTTGCCCGCGATGGCATCAATGCGGTTTGCCTGAATGACCGCGCTGCCTGAATCGCTGGCAAGCCCGCTCCCACAAGGACCGCATCGCTGCACCGTTGTCGCTCCATCCCAATAACAAGAATTCCGGGAGCCCGCCATGTCGGTCGATCCGCAACAACTGCTGCGCGAGCTGTTTGCCACAGCCATCGACGCGGCCCATCCGAACCAGGTCCTCGAAGCCCATTTGCCCGCCGACCGCAGCGGTCGAGTGATTGTCATCGGTGCCGGCAAAGCCGCCGCCGCCATGGCGCAAGTGGTCGAGCGCTGCTGGGAGGGTGACGTCTCTGGCCTGGTTGTGACCCGTTACGGTCACGGCGCCCCGTGCGAAAAAATCGAAGTGGTCGAAGCCGCGCACCCCGTGCCGGACGCTGCCGGCCTGGCCGTGGCCAAACGCGTACTCGAACTGGTCAGCAACCTGACTGAAGAAGACCGCGTGATCTTCCTGCTCTCCGGTGGTGGCTCTGCCCTGCTGGCGCTGCCGGCCGAAGGCATCACCCTCGCCGACAAGCAATCGATCAACAAAGCCCTGCTCAAATCCGGCGCGACCATCGGCGAGATGAACTGCGTGCGCAAGCACCTCTCGGCGATCAAGGGCGGCCGTCTCGGCAAGGCCTGCTGGCCTGCCACTGTTTACACCTACGCGATTTCCGATGTGCCGGGCGACCTCGCCACGGTCATCGCTTCCGGCCCGACCGTGGCCGATCCAAGCACCTGCGCCGAAGCGCTGGCGATCATCAAACGTTACGGCATCGAGATTCCCGCATCCGTGCGCAACTGGCTGCAAAGCCCCGAGTCGGAAACCGTCAAACCCGGCGACCCAAGCCTGGCGCGCAGCCACTTCCAGTTGATCGCCCGCCCTCAGCAATCGCTGGACGCGGCGGCGGTGAAATGCCGTCAGGCCGGGTTCAGCACGCTGATCCTCGGCGACCTCGAAGGTGAGTCGCGCGAAGTGGCGAAAGTCCACGCCGGCATCGCTCGTCAGATCATCAACCATGGCCAGCCACTCGCAGCGCCGTGCGTGATTCTCTCCGGCGGCGAAACCACCGTGACCGTGCGCGGCAATGGCCGTGGCGGGCGCAACGCCGAGTTCCTTCTCAGCCTCACCGAAAACCTCAAAGGCCAGCCCGGCGTTTACGCCCTGGCCGGAGACACCGACGGCATCGACGGCTCGGAAGACAACGCCGGCGCGATCATGACCCCGGACAGCTACGCCCGCGCCGCCGCGCTGGGCCTGAGCGCCAGCGATGAACTGGATAACAACAACGGCTACGGCTATTTCGCGGCGCTCGATGCGCTGATCGTCACCGAGCCGACCCGCACCAACGTCAACGACTTCCGCGCCATTCTGATCCTTGAGAGCTGCAAATCATGACGCCTGATAAAAAGGTCAAAATTCTCGCCACCCTCGGGCCTGCTGTCGACGGCATCGAAGACATCCGTGAACTGGTCGAGGCCGGGGTCAATATCTTCCGCCTGAACTTCAGCCACGGCGATCACGCCGACCACGCCAAGCGCTATCAGTGGATCCGCGAGGTCGAGCGCCAGCTCAACTACCCGCTGGGCATTCTGATGGACTTGCAGGGGCCGAAACTGCGCGTCGGCAAGTTCGCCGACGGCAAGGTGCAACTGCATCGCGGTCAGGCGTTCCGTCTGGATCTGGATGCAACACCGGGTGATGAGCGCCGGGTAAACCTGCCACATCCGGAGATCATCGAAGCGCTGGAAGCGGGCATGGATCTGCTGCTCGACGACGGCAAGTTGCGTCTGCGCGTGGTCACCAAGTACGACGATGCGATCGATACCACCGTGCTCAATGGCGGCGAACTGTCGGACCGCAAAGGCGTCAACGTGCCGCAAGCGGTGCTCGACCTCAGCCCGCTGACGGCCAAGGATCGCCGCGACCTGAGCTTCGGTCTGGAACTGGGTGTGGACTGGGTCGCGCTGTCGTTTGTGCAGCGTCCGCAAGACATCATCGAAGCCCGCGCATTGATCGGCGACAAAGCCTTTTTGATGGCGAAAATCGAGAAGCCTTCCGCCGTTGAACAACTGCGCGAAATCGCTGAATTGAGCGACGCGATCATGGTGGCTCGCGGCGACCTCGGCGTTGAAGTGCCGGCCGAAAGCGTGCCGCAGATTCAGAAAAACATCATCACCACCTGCCGTGAACTCGGTAAACCGGTGGTGGTGGCGACGCAGATGCTCGAGTCGATGCGCTTCTCCCCTGCCCCGACCCGCGCCGAAGTGACTGACGTTGCCAACGCCGTGGCCGAAGGCGCCGATGCGGTGATGCTGTCGGCAGAAACTGCCTCCGGCGAGTACCCGCTGGAAGCCGTGCAGATGATGAGCAAGATCATCCGCCAGGTAGAGAACGGCCCGGATTATCAGACTCAGCTCGACGTCAGTCGGCCGAAAGCTGAAGCGACCGTTTCCGATGCGATCAGCTGCGCGATCCGTCGCATCAGCAACGTGCTGCCAGTGGCGGTGCTGGTCAACTACAGCGAGTCCGGTGCATCGAGTCTGCGTGCAGCGCGGGAGCGGCCGAAAGCGCCGATCCTCAACCTGACGCCGAACCTGCAGACCGCGCGCCGCTTAAGCGTGGCGTGGGGGATTCACTCGGTGGTCAACGATCGCCTGCGTCAGGTCGACGAAGTCTGCTCGACCGCGCTGGAAATCGCCCAGGCCCAAGGCATGGCCGAGCGTGGCGACACGCTGCTGATCACTGCCGGTGTGCCGTTCGGCCAGCCTGGATCGACTAACTCGCTGCGGATCGAAACATTGATTTAACCGCCCACCATGATCGTTCCCACGCTCCGCGTGGGAATGCGGCCCGGGACGCTCTGCGTCCCAAGAGCAGACGCAGAGCGTCCTTTGAGGCATTCCCACGCAGACGGTTCGACGCCTCGACGTGGGAACGATCAGTAACGAATGAACTGCCCATGCCTGCCAATCATTTCAACACCCACTGCCCCGACTGGGCCGAGGCATTGCTCAACGGTTTCAGTCAAATATTCCTCCAGCGTCATCCGCTGTGCGGCCTGTTGTGCCTGTTGGCGATCCTGCTGACGGCGCCCGTGCTGTTCGCCGGTGCGCTGCTCGGTGCCGTCGCCGGTTTGCTCACCGCGCAACGGCGCAACTACGCCAAGGCTGATCGTCAGGCCGGGTTGTTCAGCTATAACGGCGTGCTGCTCGGTCTGCTGCTGAGCCTGTATTTCCCGTGGTCGCCGATGCTGCCGCCGCTGATTCTTGCCGCTGGCGGCTTGAGCGCGATGGTCACCCAGCAATGGCTCAAACATGTCTACAGCAGCCGTTCGATTCCGGCCTACACCTCGCCGTTCGTGGCGATGAGCTGGGTTCTGCTGCTGTTCGCTGAACCGTCGGCGCCGATGACACACGTAGAAATGAGCACGCTGAACCTGCTTGCCGCCGAACTGCGTGGTTTGGGCCAGGTGATGTTTCTCGGTCATCCACTGGCCGGCGCCCTGATCGCCATCGGTTTGCTGATCGCCGATCGCCGCGCCTTTTGCTGGGCGCTGCTGGCCTCTGCAATCGGCCTCGGCTCCAGTCTGCTGCACCACGAAACCAACGCTGCGCTTTTCGGCCTCGGCAGCTATAACGCTGTGCTCGCTGCCCTCGCCTTCTCTTCGCAACGTCAACAACCTTGGTTGCCGCTGCTTGGCATCGTTCTCGCGCTGCTGGTCACACCGCTGTTTGCAGCGGTTGGCCTTGCGACCCTGACCGCGCCCTTCATCCTCGCCGGCTGGCTGATCCGCGCCGGGATTCAGATGCTCGGCAAAACCGTCGTCGAGCATGCGCCTTGCGCTCATGGGGAGAATCAACCTAGGCTGCGCTGATCTTCGATTCAGGCGTTATCCATGGACAGCAGCAACAGTTGGCGCGAACGGCTTTACGTCATGATTTTCCAGAGCGACACCCGCGCCGGGCGTCGCTTCGACGGCATCTTGCTGTTGATCATCCTCGCCAGTCTGGTGATCGTGATGCTCGACAGCATCGACAGCATTCACCAGAACTACGCCGACGTGCTGGCCTACATCGAGTGGGGCTTCACGATCATCTTTCTCGGCGAGTACATCCTGCGTCTGTACTGCTCACCGAAGCCGTTGCGCTATGCCTTCAGCTTTTACGGGCTGGTGGATTTGCTGGCGATCGTGCCCGGCATCCTCGCCCTGTATTACAGCGATGCGCAGTACCTGCTGATCATTCGGATCATCCGCATGCTGCGGATCTTCCGCGTGCTCAAGCTCAGTCCGTACCTCAAGCAAGCCAACTATTTGATGTCGGCGCTGCGCGGCAGCAAACAGAAAATCGTCGTCTTTCTGGTCAGTGTCTGCACGCTGGTGACGGTGTTCGGCACGCTGATGTACGTGATCGAAGGCCCGGAGCATGGCTTCACCAGCATTCCCAAAGGCATCTATTGGGCGATTGTCACGCTGACTACGGTGGGCTTCGGCGACATCGTGCCGAAGACGCCGCTGGGCCAGGTGATTTCTTCGCTGGTGATGATCACCGGTTACTCGATCATCGCTGTACCGACGGGGATTTTCACCGCCGAACTGGCCAACGCCATGCGCGGTGAACAGTTGCAACACGACTGCCCGGTGTGCAAGAAAAACAGCCACGAACATGGCGCCGCGTTCTGCTCGCGATGTGGCAATGCGTTGTTCAAGAAACTGGAATAAGCA
Source organism: Pseudomonas sp. NPDC085632 (assembly GCF_044541255.1). Classification (NCBI taxonomy): domain Bacteria; kingdom Pseudomonadati; phylum Pseudomonadota; class Gammaproteobacteria; order Pseudomonadales; family Pseudomonadaceae; genus Pseudomonas; species Pseudomonas sp. NPDC085632. The sequence goes on from NZ_JBITSX010000029.1 coordinate 25,763, forward strand.
AAGAGCTTTTTAATCTTTAAACGACTATGCGTGCCCCGTTATAGTCAGTGGCAATTGAATATCACCCCCCAGCTCCTACACAGATAAAACAAGGAATGCGCAGTGAAAAAACTCTTTGGCGCCTCACTTCTCGCCGCCGGCCTGGCCTTGTCCAACATCGCTCAGGCAGCCCCGACGCTGCTCAACGTTTCTTACGACGTGATGCGCGATTTCTACAAGGACTACAACACTGCGTTCCAGAAACACTGGCAAGCCGAGCACAACGAAAACATCACCGTGCAGATGTCCTTCGGCGGTTCGAGCAAGCAAGCGCGTTCGGTGATCGATGGCCTGCCCGCTGACGTCATCACCATGAACATGGCCACCGACATCAACGCCCTCGCCGACAACGGCAAACTGGTGCCGGAGAACTGGGTCACGCGCCTGCCGAACAACAGCGCGCCGTTCACTTCGGCCACTGTATTCATCGTGCGCAAAGGCAACCCGAAAGCCCTGAAAGACTGGCCGGATCTGCTCAAGGATGGCGTGCAAGTGATCGTGCCAAACCCGAAAACCTCGGGTAACGGCCGCTATACCTACCTGTCAGCCTGGGGTTACGTGCTGAAGAACGGTGGTGACGAGAACAAGGCCAAAGATTTCGTCGGCAAACTGTTCAAGCAAGCGCCAGTGCTGGATACCGGTGGCCGCGCGGCGACCACTACCTTCATGACCAACCAGATCGGCGACGTGCTGGTGACCTTCGAAAACGAAGCGGAAATGATTGCCCGCGAGTTTGGTCGTGATCAGTTCGAAGTGGTTTACCCGAGCGTTTCGGCTGAGGCTGAGCCGCCGGTATCGGTGGTCGACAAAGTGGTCGACAAGAAAGGCTCGCGTGCGGCGGCGGATGAGTACCTGAAGTACCTGTGGTCGCCGGAAGGTCAGGAGATTGCGGCGGCAAACTACCTGCGTCCGCGTGATCCGGCGGTGCTGGCGAAGTACACCGATCGTTTCCCGAAAGTTGATTTCCTTTCGGTTGAGAAGACCTTTGGTGACTGGCGCACGGTGCAGAAGACTCACTTCAATGATGGTGGGGTTTTCGATCAGATTTACAGTGGGCAGTAAGGCTTAGGTTGGCATGAAAAAGGCGATCCGAAGTGGTCGCCTTTTTTTGTGGCCGCTTTACCCTCACCCCAGCCCTCTCCCAGAGGGAGAGGGGGCCAACCGAGGTGTCTCGCGAGTTACATCGACCTGAAAGACCTTATCGATTATGGATTCACCACAGCACGTTCAGGTCGGCGTACCTCTCATGCATCCCGCAATCAGTCCCCTCTCCCTCTGGGAGAGGGTTAGGGTGAGGGGCTTTTACATCGGCGGCGTCACCCCATCCTTACCCGCAGAAATCGATTGCGCCGTCAGCGTGCCATCCGCACCCTGCGTGACGAACGTAACGATCTTCACCCCAACCTTCAGCAAACTCCGATCCCCCGGCATCAAATTGACGATCGGCACATCCTCCGGCACCAGAATTTTCTGCTGCCCGCCCTTGTAGTTCACCGTCAGCACCCGCCCGTTACTCACCACCAGATCGCCGACGCTGCCATTGGTCATGCTGCTGCCCTTGGCCAGATCGAACGGCCGATGCCCGTCGCCGCTACCCGCCAGCTCTGGCGGAAACACATGAACCTCAAGCGCCTTCAGCGTGCCATCTTCCTGTGGCATTGCCGCCGAACCGATGTAACTGCCGGGTTTGATGTCCTCGATATTGGCCAGGGTGACCGCGCGAACTTTGGTGTCACCGGTCAAGTGAATCACCACGTTCTCGCCGCTGTTGACGTGGACTTTCAAGCTGTCGGCGCTGACCCCGGTGATCTCGCCGCGCACGCCGAGGCGCATGCCCGGTGCGTCGGCGGCCTGTGCGCTCATCGCGCCGAGCAGGCTGATCAGGACAATCGTTGCGGTGTGGCGAAGCCTCTGACGAAACATTGCAATCCTCCGGTGATGAACGTTGAACAAGCCGATGCAAACATAAGCACGCTATCGAACAGGATGTAAGTGAATGTATCATCGACCCTCAACGGTCGGACGCAAGGTCTGCCGCTGGATGACAGGCCGATAGCATCCGGTCATTCCGCAACGGAATAACTGATATCAACCGCCGGCGTCTTCTACCCGCCCGGTCTGTCCCATAGTCTCATCGCATTCCCCTTTCGCTGGATCGAGAAACCTTATGACCACCACTCACGCAATGACCCGAGGCATGGTGCTGTTGTTCGCCTTCTGCTGCGGCGCGATTGTTGCCAACATCTACTACGCACAGCCGATCATCGGTCTGATCGCGCCGGACATAGGCCTGAGCGACACCATGGCCAGCTTCATCGTCTCGCTGACGCAGATCGGTTATGCGCTGGGCCTGTTCTTCCTGGTGCCGCTGGGTGATCTGCTGGAAAACCGCCGGTTGATGATCATCACTACGGTGGTGGCGATTGCCAGTCTGCTGGCGGCGGCGTTTACCGATCAGCCGAATGTGTTCCTGCTGATCTCGTTGTTGGTGGGCTTCAGTTCGGTGTCGGTGCAGATCCTGATTCCTTTGGCCGCACACTTGGCGCCGGAAGAATCCCGTGGTCGTGTGGTTGGCGGGATCATGGGCGGTTTGCTACTGGGTATTTTGCTGGCGCGGCCGGTGTCGAGTGTGGTCGCCGACCACTTCGGTTGGCGGGCGATGTTCATGATTGCTGCCGCGTTGATGGCGGCGATCAGCGTGGTACTGGCGTTGACCGTGCCCAAGCGCCAACCGGATCACAGCGCCACCTACGGCCAACTGATCGGTTCGCTGTGGACGCTGCTGCGTCAGCAACCGGTATTGCGCCAGCGCGCGTTTTATCAGGGCTGCATGTTCGCCACGTTCAGCCTGTTCTGGACGGCGGTGCCGCTGGAACTGGCGCGTAACCATGGCCTGTCACAAAGCGAAATCGCGATCTTTGCTTTGGTCGGCGCCATTGGTGCCATCGCCGCGCCAATCAGCGGGCGCCTGGCTGATGCTGGTCACACCCGCATCGCCTCGCTGCTGGCCATGCTGTTCGCCAGCCTGAGCTTCCTGCCCGCCTTCATTCACCCGGCCTACAGCGTCATCGGCCTGGCCGTGACCGGCGTGGTGCTCGACTTCTGCGTGCAGATGAACATGGTCCTCGGCCAGCGCGCGGTCTACTCGCTGGACGCAAAAAGCCGTGGTCGACTGAACGCGCTGTACATGACCAGCATCTTCATCGGCGGCGCCTTCGGCTCATCGGTGGCCAGTGCGGTGTACGAGCATGGCGGCTGGTTGTGGATCGTGATTGTGGGCAGTGTGTTTCCGTTGTTGGCGTTGTTGCGGTTTTTGAGTGTTTCGCAGCGTGGTTCATTGGCAACGGCGTAAGGCGTTAAAAGCTTCGCGAGCAAGCTCGCTCCCACAGGTTATTCACTGAGCCTGGGGGAGCGATGACGTTCAATATCGAACCAGTTTCTCCATCGCCGCGTCCGCCAGAAAGGAGGAGCGGCTTTTGACGTTGTGTTCGCGCACATAACGATCGATTCGCTGGATCACGTAACCGGGCAGCGTCACGTTGACCTTCTCGGTCTTGCCGAGATACGGCGAGATATCCAGTTCCAGCATGCCCCAGCCCATATCGGCGAATTCCGGATTACTGCGATGAGCAGATGCCGATGTCGGCATAGGAATCGACTCACCGTCCGCCGCAATTTCTTGCAGCATGATGTGGGCGATTTCAACCGCCGCATTGTAAGCATCTTCAAAGCTGTCCCCTGCCGTAACGGCGCCGGGAATATCGGGGATCTGAATACCGATGGCGGTATTTTCGTCACCCCATTCAATGCAGATTGGATATTGCATTATGGATCTCCTTGGTAACTGGCTGGCGGGTTGTACAACCCGGCACGCCTCCTGATGCTTTTGACCGTCCCCAGTGGCAAATCCTTCTTCGGGTGAGGGACGGGAATCGTGTACGGGTTGTATCGGTGAGTGAAGATGTGATGACTGCCAGTGATCCGATCCAGCACCCACCCAGCCTCCTCCAGCTCCTTGATCAATTGCCTGCTCTGCACCAATCGCCTCCTTGGCCTGGTCTTTTAAAAATAACCCTAGAGTTATCTTTACTCAAGCACAGAAAACCGCAAAGCGACGTCCGGTTGTTTTGCAGAGTGTGAGTTTTTATTCATTCCCGCCGAGCATGAATGCTATGCCCCGCACCTGCGTTCCCCCGCGCGCCCCTTACGGTCACTCTTGAACCCAGCCACTACCGGCGCTTCTTCAGGACTTCCGACCATGACGCTGCAAGCAAAACTCGATGCCTTCAAAGCCGACTTCAAGGCCGGCAAACCACCTTACAACGCCCCGGCCGATATCCACCCGGTGATGGAACGCGCCACCGCCGAACTGATCGCCTCTGATGCCGCCAGCCGTGCGTTGAAGGTCGGCGACACGGCGCCGCTGTTCACCCTGAAAGACCCTGAGGGCAACCCGCTCTCGTCCGCCGACCGGTTGGCGCAGGGGCCGTTGGTGCTGACGTTTTATCGTGGCGTCTGGTGCCCTTACTGCAACATGGAGTTGCAGGCACTCCAGGTTTTTCTGCCGGCGATTCAGGACGCCGGGGCGAGCCTGCTGGCGATTTCACCGCAGATCGCTGCCAACAGCCGTAAGTCGCAACGCATCAACGAGTTGCAATTTCCGATCCTCAGCGACCCGCGCAATGACGTGGCGGCAGCCTTCGGGCTACGCTTTGAACTGCCAGACTATTTGATCGAGCTGTACAAGAATCTGCGCAACGACCTGCCGACCTTCAACGACGATCCCGCGTGGACCTTGCCGATGCCGGCGCGTTATGTGATCGGTCAGGATGGCGTGATTCGTTACGCCGAGGTCAACCCGGATTACACTCAGCGTCCCGAGCCTGAAGCGATGCTGGATGCATTGCGCGGCTGAATCGATGTTCCATGCCCTGGAGTTGCCATGACCCGACGTACTTTCCTCATCACCGGCGCCAGCAAAGGCATTGGCCGGGCGCTGGCCGAGCATCTGGATCGCGCCGGGCATCGGGTGGTGGGGATTGCTCGCCAGCCGGATCTGAGCTTTCCGGGCATTCTGTTTCCTCTGGACCTGAGCGATCGCAAGCTGACCGGCGAAGTGTTGGCGGAGCTGGCGCGCACGTATGAATTCGACGGGCTGGTGAACAACGTCGGGCTGGTGCGACCGCAGGCGTTGGGTGATATCGATCTGGACGCCTTCGACGACGTGATGCGGCTGAATCTGCATTCGGCGTTGCAGGCGACTCAGGCGCTGCTGCCGGGGATGCGCACACGAGGCTGGGGTCGGGTGGTGAATATTTCCAGCCTCACGGTGCTGGGGATTACCCAGCGCACAGCGTATGCAGCGGCAAAAGCGGCGTTGGTCAGTTTTACCCGTTCGTGGGCGCTGGAGTTGGCGCAGACCGGGATCACCGTGAACGCCGTGGCACCGGGGCCGACCGAAACCGAACTGTTCCGCGCCAACAATCCGCCGGGCAGTGAAGGCGAAGCACGCTATCTGGCCGGGGTGCCGATGGGACGGCTTGGTCAGCCGGAAGAGATTGCGTCAGCGATTGCATTTTTGCTGTCCGAGCAGAGCGGCTTCATCACCGGGCAAACCCTGTTTGTCGATGGCGGCGCCTCAGTCGGCAAAGCCACATTCTAATCAACACACCGAATCCCCTGTGGGAGCGAGCCTGCTCGCGAATACGGTATGTCAGACACATTGATGTTGCTGATACACCGCTTTCGCGAGCAGGCTCGCTCCCACAGGAATCGACGATAAATCCAGATTTGTACAGGAGCATTGATGGACCGCCTCGCCGCCATGGAAACCTTCGTCTGCGTCGTCGAAACCGGCTCGTTTTCCGCCGCCGCCCGACGTCTGAACATTGGCCAGCCCGCCGTCTCGAAAACCATCGCGCATCTGGAAAAACGCTTGGCCGTCAGCCTGCTCCTGCGCTCGACCCGAGGCCTGACCCCGACCGAGGCCGGACTGGCCTTTTTCGAACGGGCCAAACGCGCCCTCGAAGAAGCCGATGAGGCCGACAACGCTGCGCGAGGCATCGCCAGCGGCCTGAGCGGCAACCTGCGCATCAGTGCCGCCGTGACCTTCGGCCGCCTGCACATCGTGCCGCAACTGGGGCCGTTCCTCGATCAGCATCCACAACTGAACATCGACCTGATGCTCGACGACCGCAACATCAACCTGGTTGAAGAAGGCATCGACGTTGCCTTCCGCATGGGTGCACTCACCGACTCAGGACTCACCGCCCGCAAGATCGCCGACTGCCGCCGCGTGGTGCTTGGCACACCGGCCTACTTTGCCAGGCAGGGCGAACCGAGCTGCCCCGCCGAACTGAGCAAACACCAGGCGGTCGTCTACAACCTCGGAGGGGGCAGCACCTGGGAGTTCGCCAAAGGCACGGAGAAACAATCAGTCATCATCAGCGGACGCCTGCGCGTCAGCGCGGCCGAAGGTGTGCGCGAAGCCGTACTGGCCGATCAGGGCCTGACCCTGGCTTCCGAGTGGATGTTCGCCCCGGAACTGGCCAGCGGCGCGGTGAAAACCGTCATGCACGACTGGACCCTGCCCGATCTGGATTTATGGGCGGTGTTTCCGACGGGGAGAATGGCGAGCGCCAAGGCGCGGGCGTTTGTTGAGTATGTTCAGGGGGTGCTGGCCTAGCCAATGCCCGTGAACGTAGTCAAACAACAGACAAAAAAACGGCGATCCTAAGATCGCCGTTTGCATTCACTGCCCGAACTGCTTGCCCAGCCCCGGCGGTACGCCGTGGATGTTGGTGTCTTCCCACGGGCCGTTCGGGCTGATCGAGCGGCTCCAGCCGTTGTTCCAGCGGTAGTAGGTGCGTTGGCGGTAGAAGGTGTTGGTCTGGTCGTCGAGGACGTAGACGCCGAGTTTCTGGTCCCAGTGGCTGTTACCGCCCGGTGGGGGGGCGAAGCTGGCCGAGGTGCGCGGCACGGGCTTGGTCGGTTTTGCCGGGATGCTTTTGCCTGGGGTCGGCGAGGTCGACGGCGTCGGACTCGGCTGCGACGGCGGGATCGGCGGCAGGTTGGTGGTCGGTTCCGGTCGTTGCACCGCACATGCACTCAAGCCCAGGGCCAGTGTGAGGACTGTGATTCGGGCGATGGTGTGCATGGCGGTGCTTTCCTGTTGTGCCCCGGCTATTTGTCCGGGCTGTCGATGGTCAGTTTTTGTAGCGCAGTGCTGCTGCTGGCCAGAGGGCCGCTGCGACCGACCCACTCGCCGGCAGTCGGTTGGCCGGCGCGTGAGATGCGCGCAACCAGTTGGACTTCAGGGAAGTTCGACAGTTTCAACTGCGGCATCATTGCGTCGGCATCGCCCAGTTCAACGGTCACCGGCAGATCGGCCACGGTCAAACGTTTGGCTGCCAATGGCGCGGGTGGGCCGGAGGTGGCGCGGGCGAAGATGAACACGCTGTCACCCGGTTGCACTTTGCCTCTGAGTTCGCTGGCCAGATCGACGCTGACTTTCAACAGCGCGGCCTTCGCGGCTATCGGTGCCTGAGCGACTTTGCCGCCACTGGCTTCCAAGCGCTCGGCGGCGCGTTTGATCCCGCCTTGCAGCGCGGCGCGGGAGCTGTCCTCCGGCGGCAATTGCGCGAGCAAGCGATTCCAGTAGTCGATCGCTTCTTGATAACGCTCGCCTTCAAACGCAGCGATGCCGAGCAGGCCGAGGCTGGTGACTTCTTTAGGATCGGCCTTCAGCGCTTCGTCGGTCAGCGCCTGGATCTTCGCCGACCACTTTTTGCCGTCAGCAAAATATTGCGCCTGCGCCCACTGGCCGAGCAGTTCCGGCTGACGACCGGCAAGGTTGGCGGCGCGTTCAAACATCTTCGCCGCGTCAGCAGGGCGCTCTTGCGCCATGTAGGTACGGCCGAGGAAATACAGACCTTCGGCAGAATCCGGTTGCGCCGCGACCGCACGTTCCAGACGTTGGGTCATCTCTTCCATCGACTGCGGTGCCTGGGCGAATTCGCGGGTCAGTTCGACCTTGTCGGCAGCGCCGAAGTGCATGTACAGACCCAGGCCCAACACTGGCACCAGGACCGCTGCCAGCAGCGGCATTGGTTTACCCAGTTTCGACACGCGCGGTGCGGCAACACCTTCGGTATCTGCCAGCAATTCACGTGCAGCCTCGGCGCGGCCGCTGTCCATTTGCGCAGCGTCGAGCACGCCTTCCGCCTGTTGCGATTGCAACTCGGCGACACGCTCCTGATACAGTGCAACGTTCAGGGCAGTCCGATCTTCTTCACGCTGGGCGCGACGTTCGCGCAGCACCGGGATCAGCAGAAAACTCAGGGCGACCAGAAGCAACAGCCCTGCGGCAAGCCAGAAATCAATCATTCTTGGTTTTTATCCAACAGTTGGTCGAGGCGCTGACGCTCATCGGCGCTAAGCGATTGCGGGGTTTCGGTGCGTTGCCCGCGACGACGGCGAACAATCACCGCGATCACCACCAATCCACCAAGCAGCAAACCGGCTGGACCAAACCACAGCAGCGCAGTCTTGGCATTGAGCGCCGGTTTGTAGCGGACGAAATCACCGTAGCGATCGACCATGAAGTCGATGATCTGCTGGTTGTCCTTGCCCTCGCCGAGCATGCGGAAAATCTCTTTGCGCAGGTCAGCGGCAATTGGCGCGTTGGAGTCCGCGATGTCCTGGTTCTGACACTTGGGGCAACGCAGTTCCTTGGTCAGTTCACGGAAACGCTCGCGATCAGCTTCTTTGGCGAACTCATACGTATCGATGGCGGCATGGGCGACACCGGCCAGACTCAAGCCCAACACCACAGCCGCTAAAAAACGCTTCATGGCTTGGCCTCATCGACCAGCGCCTGATACTTGGCGGCGAGTTTTTCGCGCCAGACCTGTTCATCGATCACGCCGACATACTTGTCGCGGATGATGCCCTTGGCGTCGATGAAGAAGGTTTCCGGCGCGCCGTACACACCGAGGTTCAAGCCCAGCGAGCCTTCGTCGTCGCGGATGTCCAGGACGTACGGATTGTGGAATTCAGCCAGCCACTTCAAGGCATCGGCGTTGGTGTCCTTGTAGTTGATGCCGTAGATCACCACGCCGCGCTCGGCGAGTTTGTTCAGCACCGGATGCTCGACCCGGCAGGAAATGCACCAGGTGCCCCAGACATTGACCAGTGCCGGTTTGCCGAGAATGTCAGCCTTGGTCAGGTTCTTGTCGCCCTGCACGTTTGGCAGGGAAAACTCCGGGAACGGCTTGTTGATCATCGCCGACGGCAGTTCCGCCGGATCAAGGTACAGACCGCGATAAAGAAATACCGCCACCAGCAGGAAAATCGCCAGTGGCACCAGCATCAGCCAACGTCTCATGCAGCCGCTCCCGTCATGCCCAGCGCTTCACGCACCTTGGCTTTCACCTTGACCCGATACCGTCGATCGAGCGCCGCCAGCAATCCACCCAGACCTGTGAGCAAGCCGCCGAACCAGATCCAGCGCACGAATGGTTTGACGTGCACGCGCACTGCCCACGCGCCGTTCTCCAGCGGTTCACCGAGGGCGACATAGAGGTCACGGGTGAAACCGGCGTCGATGCCGGCTTCGGTCATCACCGAGTTCTGCACGGTGTACAGACGTTTTTCCGGATGCAGTACGCTGACTTCCTTACCGTCACGAATGACACGGATGGTGCCTTTGTCCGAGGTGAAGTTCGGCCCTTCGAAGTGTTTGGCGCCTTCGAAGACAAAGTGATAACCGGCCAGGTCCATCGACTCGCCCGGCGCCAGACGCAGGTCGCGCTCGGCACTGTTCTGACTCGACAACACCACGCCCAACGCACACACAGCGATGCCGAGGTGGGCGATCTGCATGCCCCAATAGCTGCGAGTCAACGTCGGCAAACCTTTGATCAGGCCTTTGTGGCGGGTCTTGTCGAAAATGTCGCGTACACCGGCGAGCAACACCCATGCTGCGAGCAGGAAGGTCGCGATCACTGCCCAGTTGAAATCGCCATAAGCGACACCGGCAACCACCGCCAGCGCGACGCTGCCGAGCAGCACTGGCGTGAGCATGCTGCCCAGCCATTTCACCGGCGTGTCTTTCCAACGGACGATAACGCCGACCGCCATGACCATCATCAGCAACGCCATCAACGGAATGAACAGTGCGTTAAAGTACGGCGGGCCGACCGACATTTTCGCACCGCTCAGGGCATCGAGAATCAGCGGGTAGAGCGTGCCGAGCAGGATCATCGACGCGGCCACCACCAGCACCAGGTTGTTGCCCAGCAGCAGGGTTTCCCGCGACCACAGGTTGAAACCGACCTGACTCTTCACGACCGGTGCGCGCAGGGCGAACAAAGTCAACGAACCACCAACCACAAACAACAGGAAGATCAGAATGAACACGCCGCGCTCCGGATCGGAGGCAAACGCGTGCACCGAGGTCAGCACGCCGGATCGTACGAGGAACGTCCCGAGCAGGCTCAGCGAAAACGCGGCAATCGCCAGCAACACCGTCCAGCTCTTGAACACGCCACGTTTTTCCGTGACCGCCAGCGAGTGAATCAGCGCGGTGCCGACCAGCCAAGGCATGAAGGAAGCGTTTTCCACCGGGTCCCAGAACCACCAGCCACCCCAGCCGAGTTCGTAGTAAGCCCACCACGAACCGAGGGTGATGCCGATGCCGAGGAAGGCCCAGGCGACGATAGTCCATGGCCGCGACCAGCGTGCCCACGCTGCATCGAGTCGACCGCCCATCAACGCGGCGATGGCGAAGGCGAACGCCACCGAAAAGCCGACATAGCCCATGTACAACATCGGCGGGTGAACGATCAGGCCAATGTCTTGCAGCAACGGATTGAGGTCAGCGCCATTGCTCGGCATTTGCGGCAGGATGCGTTTGAACGGGTTGGACGTAAGGATCAGGAACAGCAGGAAACCGGTGCTGATCATGCCCATCACCGCCAGCACCCGCGCCAGCATCACCTGCGGCAACTGACGCGAAAATACCGACACCGCGAAAGTCCACCCGCCGAGGATCAGCGCCCACAGCAGCAACGACCCTTCGTGGGCGCCCCACACCGCGCTGAATTTGTAATACCACGGCAATGCGGTATTGGAGTTGTTCGCCACGTAGGCGACGGAGAAGTCATCGGTCATGAACGCGTAGGTCAGAATGCCGAAGGCGAAGAGCAGAAACGCAAACTGCCCCCACGCGGCCGGCTGCGCCAGACTCATCCAGAACCGGTCACCGCGCCAGGCTCCGACCAATGGCACCACGGCCTGAACCAGTGCAAAACATAGCGCCAGAATCATCGCCAGATGACCGAGCTCAGGAATAAAAATCGTCGACGTCATCGATCAACCCTCCTTCGCAGGCGTTGGCGCGGATTGACCGCTGTCTTTCAAGGCTTTGGTCACTTCCGGCGGCATGTACTTTTCGTCGTGCTTGGCCAGCACTTCATCGGCCACCACCACGCCGTCGGCGTTGAGCTTGCCGAGGGCGACGATGCCCTGCCCTTCGCGGAACAGATCCGGGAGGATGCCGCGATAGACGATAGTCACGGACTTGTTGAAATCGGTGACGACGAATTTGACGTCGAGCGAATCCGGCGAACGTTGCAGCGAGCCTTTCTCGACCATGCCGCCAGCACGGATGCGCGTGTCTTGCGGCGCTTCGCCGTTGGCGATCTGGGTCGGCGTGTAGAACAGATTGATGTTCTGCTGCAGGGCGCTGAGGGCCAGGCCGACGGCAGCGCCGACCCCGACCAGAATGGCCAGAATGATGATCAGACGTTTCTTGCGCAGCGGATTCACTTGCCGTTCTCCCGGCGCAGACGACGCGCCTCTTGTTGCAGATAGCGCTTGCGGGCCGCAATCGGCGCCACCACGTTGAGGATCAGTACCGCCAGACAGATGCCATAGGCCGACCAGACATACAGGCCATGATGGCCCATGGCGAGGAAGTCGCCGAATGAAGCAAAACTCATCGAGCGGCCTCCAGACTGTGCTGCACTTCTTCTTTTACCCAACTGGCGCGCGCTTCGCGCTTGAGTACTTCAAGACGCATGCGCAGCAACAGCACGGCACCGAAGAAGCAGTAGAAACCCAGCACCGTCAGCAGCAGTGGCAACCACATTTCCGCGGGCATCGCCGGTTTTTCGGTGAGGGTGAAGGTCGCGCCCTGGTGCAGGGTGTTCCACCACTCCACCGAGTATTTGATGATCGGGATGTTGATCACGCCGACGATGGCCAGCACGGCGCAGGCCTTGGCGGCGCTGTCGCGGTTGCTGATGGCATTGCCCAGCGCGATCACGCCGAAATACAGAAACAGCAGAATCAGCATCGAGGTCAGGCGCGCATCCCAGACCCACCACGAGCCCCAGGTCGGTTTGCCCCAGATCGCCCCGGTGACCAGCGCTACAGCGGTCATCCACGCGCCGATCGGAGCGGCGCATTGCAGGGCGACGTCGGCCAGTTTCATTTTCCACACCAGCCCGACCACACCGCACACCGCCAGCATCACGTAGATCGACTGAGCGAGCATCGCGGCAGGTACGTGGATATAGATGATGCGAAAGCTGTTGCCTTGCTGATAATCCGGCGGCGCGAAGGCCAGGCCCCAAACGACACCGACGCCAATCAGCAGCAACGCTGCAATGCTCAACCACGGCAAAAACTTGCTGCTGATGCCGTAGAACCACTTGGGCGAGCCGAGCTTGTGAAACCAGGTCCAGTTCATACTGTTTCCATCACGGGTGCCGCTCATCGGTGTGAGCAGTCTCAGGGTCTTTGCTGGTTAAATTTTAACCAGACCTCATTATTCGCCGACGCTGATCTTCAGGCCAGCAGCTATTGCAAAAGGTGTCAGGGTGATCGCCAGGGCGGTCAGGCTACCCAGCCACAGCAGATACCCGGTCGCCGGCATGCCTTGCAAGGCAGCCTGCAAGGCGCCACTGCCAAGGATCAACACCGGGATGTACAACGGCAGAATCAGCAGCGCCAGCAACAGGCCGCCGCGTTTCAAACCGACCGTCAGCGCCGCGCCCACCGCGCCGAGCAAGCTCAGCACCGGTGTCCCCAGCAGCAACGAAAGCAGCAAAACCGGCAGGCAGGCGGCAGGCAAACCGAGCATCAACGCCAGCAGTGGTGAGAGCAAAACCAGTGCCAGTCCGGAGAAGAGCCAGTGTGCCAGCACCTTGGCCAAGACCAGAAGTGGCAGCGGGTGCGACGAAAGGACCCACTGTTCCAGGGACCCGTCTTCGAAATCACTGCGGAACAGCCCGTCCAGCGAGAGCAGGACCGACAACAGCGCCGCCACCCAGACTAACCCGGGGGACAGGTTTTGCAACACTTGAGTTTCCGGGCCGACGGCCAGAGGGAACAACGCGATGACGATGGCGAAGAAAATCAGCGGATTGGCCAGCTCCGCCGGGCGGCGAAACAGCAGTCGGGACTCACGGGCAACCAACAGGCCAAACACACTCATACTGCCCAGTTCCCCAAATCGATGTCGCGATAACCGGCCGGCATCCGGCTCAGCGTGTGGTGCGTGGTCAACACCACCAGACCACCGCGCTCGCAGTGCCCGGCCAGATGTTCTTCGAGCTGCGCCACGCCCTGCTTGTCCAGCGCGGTGAACGGCTCATCGAGAATCCACAGCGGCGGGCTGTCCAGATACAAACGCGCCAGCGCCACACGGCGTTGCTGACCGGCGGACAGGCTGTGGCAGGGAACATCTTCGAAACCGCGCAATCCTACTGCTGCCAGCGCTTGCCAGATGGCGTCACGTTCGGCGGGATGATGCAGGGCGCAGAGCCAGGAGAGGTTCTCTTCCGGGGTAAGCAAATCCTTGATCCCGGGGGCATGGCCGATCCACAGCAGGTTGCGTGCGAGTTCGCTGCGTTGTTCGGTCAGCGGCTGGCCATTGAGCAGGACGTGCCCGGCGGTCGGCTGCATCAGCCCGGACAACAGGCGCAAAAGGCTGGTCTTGCCGCTGCCGTTGGGTCCGCTGATCTGCACCATATCGCCACTGGCGAGTCTCAATTCGAGATTTTCGAAGAGCAGCCGCAGATCACGTTCACACGCGAGGGCAACGGTTTGCAGGACAGGACTGGTCAAGGGATCACGGGCCTTATACGGTTCAAGTCGGCTCTGGCGCGGCCGTTAAAGAGATGCAGCATAGATGCATTGACGGCTCGATCTAGAGAGCTGGGTCAAACAATTGCTATGTTTTTTGAACGAAGCGCAAGACGGGCGGCATTATACATGCCGTGCCTTACTCTCAAGAGTGCATTTTCCTCAGGTTGTGTCCGCGTATGACAGGCGAAATGAACATCCTCCCGCTCCCGCCCACCACCCCGGCGACCGTTCGCCCGCAGGTCGGTGAGCTGCTCAAGCTGCTGACCCCGGTCGAAGGCCTGATCGGCGCCGGGCAAAGCGCCAAGGCCGAGGTGTTGTCGCTCAAGCAGGCGGATCAGACCTTTCAACTGTTGCTCAAGGTGACGCTGGACAGCGGCCGCCAGACCACCGTGCAAGCGACCAGCAACCTGCCGTTGCCGCAAGGCACCAGTCTGGCGATCACCCAGCCATCAGCGGGCAACCTGGCGATTACCGTGCAACAGGCGATTGCCAGCAGCGTCGCCGCCCTCACCCGCATCGACACCGCGCAATTGCCGGCCGGCACGCTACTGCAAGGCAAAGTGCTGACCTCGCAGGCGCTGCCGCAGACACCGGGGCAAGCCGCGGTATTCCGTTCGCTGGTCACTCTGCTCAATACCGCGCAGAGCGGCAGCACGCTGACCATCGACAGCCCACAGCCGCTGCGCATCGGCACTTTGCTGTCGGCGTTGGTGGAAGATTCACAAACCCTCAAATTCCTGCCTATGAGCAGCCGTCAGGAACAACTGGCCGTGAGTCAGCAACTGGTCGGTCAACAAAGTCGTCAGGCATCCCTGACGGGTTTACTGAGCGCGTTGCAAAATCTGCCGAGCGATACCGATCAGACATCGCAGGATTTGCGCGCAGTGGTCGACAAACTGCTCGCCAGCCTGCCGGACGTGCAACAACTGAGCACCGCCAAAGGCGTGGCACTGGCGCTGGCCAACAGCGGCGCGTTTCTCGAAGCCAAACTGCTGACCGGACAAAATCCGACGCTGGCACCGGACATGAAGGCCGACCTGCTCAAGCTGATTGCACAACTGACTCCGGGCCTGCCGAGCAGCACCAGTTTCAACGCGATCATCGCCGCCAACACCTTGGCGCAAGCGCTGCCAAGCTTCGTCCGCAACGCCCTTGGCATGCTCGGCCAGGTCAGTGCCAAACCGGTACCGAGCAGCTTCCCACTGCCCGACCGCTTGCTGCAAAGCCTGGAAGGCGAAGGCGATCTGGAGCAATTGCTGCGCCTCGCTGCTGCCGCTGTTTCGCGCCTGCAAAGCCATCAACTGTCGAGCCTGGAGCAGACCGGCGTCACCGACGACGGGCGTCTGCTCAGCACCTGGCAACTGGAAATCCCCATGCGCAACCTGCAGGACATCGTGCCACTGCAGGTCAAGTTCCAGCGTGAAGAAGCGCCGGAGCGCGAACCGCAACCGAACGAACGTCGCGATGAGCGCGAACCCAAGCAACAACTGTGGCGCGTCGATCTGGCGTTCGACATGGAACCGCTCGGGCCGATGCAGATTCAGGCGCAACTGATCGCCGGCAGCCTGTCCAGCCAACTGTGGGCCGAACGGCCGTACACCGCAGACCTGATCGAAAACAACCTGTTCGCCCTGCGCCAGCGCCTGCTTGATCGCGGGCTCAACGTCGGCGACATCGACTGCCACCTCGGCACGCCGCCGCAAGGCAACCAAACCCGCCTCGAACACCGCTGGGTCGACGAAACCGCATGAACGATTCCACTGCCCCACGCCAGGCCATCGCCCTCAAATACGACGGCAACCACGCCCCGACACTCACCGCCAAAGGTGATGACGAACTGGCCGAAGAAATCCTGCGCATTGCGCGCGATTGCGAAGTGCCGATTTATGAAAATGCCGAGTTGGTGCGCTTGTTGGCGCGCATGGAACTGGGCGACAGCATTCCCGAAGAGCTGTACCGCACCATCGCCGAAATCATCGCGTTTGCGTGGAATCTGAAGGGCAAATTCCCCGAGGGACAGGACCCGAATGCGCCGATGGTCGAGAAGGATGTGACCCTGCGCGGCGATGATTACTAAGCCTTAAAAGCAAAAGATCGCAGCCTTCGGCAGCTCCTACATGAGATATCTGTAGGAGCTGCCGAAGGCTGCGATCTCTTGATCTTGCTTCTAGTTCTTATGCAACTTGCGCATCAACTCCGCCTCAGCCTGGGTCAACCCGCAGGACTGAGTCAGTTCATCAACGCTTGCGCCCATGCCCACCAGCTTCGCCGCCTGGGCGAATGACAGGCTCGATGGATCGCGCTGTTCCAGCTGAACGATTTTGTCCGGCAATGGACCGACGACCGCGCGCAGCTCATGCAGGGCTTCGCCCATGCGCACGTTGCCGTTCTGGTAATCGTCGACACGTTTGGCCAGGTCCTTGATGCGCTGATCACGCAGCGCATCGCCCTGAGCCTGTTGCGCAGCGATTACGCGCTGCGCCTTGATGTACGACACAAACATTGCCAGCGTGCCTGCCCAGAAGAGGAACAGGACAATGACCGCGACCTCGAGAATCAATCAGATGTTCTCCAGGTCCGACCATTCTTCTTCGCTCATCATCTTGTCCAGCTCGACCAGGATCAGCAACTCGTTGTTCTTGTTGCACACGCCCTGGATGAACTTGGCCGACTCTTCGTTGCCGACGTTCGGCGCCGTCTCGATTTCCGACTGACGCAGGTAAACCACTTCGGCCACGCTGTCGACCATGATGCCGACGACTTGCTTGTCGGCTTCGATGATGACGATACGGGTGTTGTCGCTGATCTCACCGCTGTTCAGGCCGAAGCGCTGACGGGTGTCGATCACGGTGACCACGTTACCGCGCAGGTTGATAATGCCCAGCACGTAGCTTGGCGCGCCCGGCACCGGAGCGATCTCGGTGTAGCGCAGCACTTCCTGAACGCGCATCACGTTGATGCCGTAGGTTTCGTTATCCAGTTTGAAGGTTACCCATTGCAGGATCGGATCTTCAGAACCTTTTGCATTCGTCGCCTGACTACTCATACCCTGACCCCTCGAAAAAACCGCTCTGGGCGGTGTGTGTTCTGTGTGGCGGCATTCAACAATGCCGTCGCCTGATTGTTATGTCGGCTGCTATGTCGGTTTATGTAGCGGCTTGTGGCCGCTCAGGTGCTTTGCCCCACCACTGGCGATCAACTCGGCCAGTGCGGAAACGTCAAGCAATGCACACATGTGCTCAATCACGGTGCCGGCGAGCCATGGCCGCTGACCCCGGTGACTTCTCCATTTGATTTCATTCGGGTCCAGACGCAACGAGCGGCTGACCTGATGCACCGCCAGGCCCCACTCGTAACCTTGTACCGAAATCACGTACTGCAGGCCCTGACGGAAGTCATCGCGATAGCGATCCGGCATGACCCAGCGCGCGGTATCCAGCACTTTCAGGTTGCCGGCCTGGCTCGGCAGGATCCCGAGGAACCATTCCGGCTGACCGAACAACGGCGTCAGCTCGTGGCCGGCCAGCGAGTAGATCGAGCCGAGGCACACCAGCGGCACGGCCAGCGTCAGC
This sequence comes from Pseudomonas sp. NPDC085632, assembly GCF_044541255.1. Lineage (NCBI taxonomy): Bacteria > Pseudomonadati > Pseudomonadota > Gammaproteobacteria > Pseudomonadales > Pseudomonadaceae > Pseudomonas > Pseudomonas sp. NPDC085632. The sequence continues at coordinate 43,528 of NZ_JBITSX010000029.1, forward strand.
CCGGCGACGTCGAACAGCAGGCATTCGAACGCTTCCGAGGCCCAGGCCGGACGGCCATCGGTTTCCACCGGTGGCGGCGTATTGTTCGGCGGCAGATGCACTTCCACCAGCGGCGGGACCAACGTCTGCTCGATGGGCGCGGGCGCGACCGGAGCAGGTGCTGGAGCCGCTTCGACCACTGCCGGTTCCGGCGCGGTTTTCAGCAATTGGGTTTGCAGCAGCGGTGCGAGTGTCGAGATCGATGCGCGAACCGGCTCGGCTTCTTCGATCAATGCAATCGGTGCTTTGGTCACCGCTGCGGCGGCAGGCGCGGCAACCGGCGCAGCAGGCCGGGCAGCCTTCTGCGCATCACGTGCCTGCTCTTCCAGTACCGCAGCCTGGAACTCGTCCAGCGCCTCGGTGCTTTCCACGATTTCAGGCTGCGCCTCAATGACCGGCGGCAGCTCTTCAGGAATTTCCAGCAGCAAATTATCCAGATAAGACTGCAGCGCCAATTGCGGACGCGATGTGAGCTTGATTGGGCGGTTCATGCTCACGCCACCTGCGGAACAAGTTGTTGCGCCAACAGGTGCTTGAGCAGCGCGCGATAGGCCAGCACGCCACGGCTCTTGCCGTCGAATTGCGACGGCGTGACACCGGCACGGCTGGCATCGCGCAGACGGGTATCGACCGGAATGTAACCCTGCCAGATCTCGTCGGGAAATTTGTCACGCAGCACACGCAACGTATGCATCGAGGCTTGCGTGCGGCGGTCAAACAGGGTCGGCACGATGCTGAACGGCAGCGCCTGTTTGCGCGAGCGGTTGATCATCGCCAGGGTGTTGACCATGCGCTCCAGACCTTTGACGGCCAGGTGTTCGGTCTGCACAGGGATCACCAGTTGCTGGCTCGCTGCGAGGGCGTTGACCATCAGCACGCCTAGCAACGGTGGGCTGTCGATGACCGCGTAATCGAAGTCCTGCCATAGCTGCGCCAGACTCTTGGCGATCACCAGACCCAAGCCACTCTGCCCAGGCGACTGACGCTCAAGCGTCGCCAGCGCGGTGCTCGACGGCAGCAGGGAAATACGTTCGTCACTGGTCGACAACAGCAACTGCCCCGGCAGACCTTGCGGCACGCTGCCCTTGTGCAGAAACAGGTCGTAATTGCTGTGTTCCAGGCTGTCGGGGTCGTAGCCGAAATAGCTGGTCATCGAGCCGTGCGGGTCGAGATCGACCACAACCACGCGCTTGCCCGCCTCGGCCAGCAATCCGGCTAAAGCGATGGAAGATGTGGTTTTACCGACACCACCCTTTTGATTGGCGACTGCCCAGACTCTCATTCAGTTCGTTCCTCCCGGCCGATATGCTCGACCGAGACATAGCTCAGCGTGTTAATGCGGGTGACGGAGAATTGACGGCACTCTCGCGTCCCGGCGTCTTGACCGGGGTCGGTGCAGTTTGTGTGCCAGCACGCTTCAACGCAGCGTCCGGTTGCGCATTGGCGGTTCCGGTGCCCGTGAGGCTGCGACGTACATCGAGATTGCGCGAGACCACCAGCACCACCCGGCGGTTTTTCCCCCGGCCTTCAGCGGTAGCGTTGTTGGCCACCGGTTGAAACTCGCCGTAACCCACCGATGCCAATCGGCCAGGGTTCACACCCTGCATGGCCAGCATGCGCACGATGCTCGCCGACCGCGCCGAGGACAGCTCCCAGTTGGTCGGGTACTGCGCGGTGCGGATCGGTTGATCGTCGGTAAAGCCTTCGACATGGATCGGGTTGTCGAACGGTTTCAGAATCGCCGCCACCTTGTCGATGATGTTGAAAGCGATGTCGCTTGGCATGGCGTCGCCGCTGCCGAACAACAGGCTGGAGTTGAGTTCGATCTCGACCCACAGCTCGTTGCCGCGCACGGTCATCTGGTTAGAGCTGATCAAGTCGCCGAACGCCGCGCTGATGTCATCGGCGATGCTTTTCAGCGGGTCACTGGCACCGGCGATACCGGCGTCGATCTGCTCGGCATCCTTGACAAGCGGCTTGGCCGGGGTCACGGTTTTCGGTCGTTCGTCGCCAATCTGGATCGGTTTGAGCGCGCGGTCGGAGTCTTTGAAGACGCCGACCAGCGCTTCGGAAATCTCTTTGTACTTGCCTTCGTTGATCGACGAAATCGAGTACATCACCACGAAGAACGCGAACAGCAACGTGATGAAATCCGCGTAGGACACGAGCCAGCGCTCGTGATTGACGTGTTCTTCCTGATGCCTGCGACGAGCCATGAGGTTATTCCCTTAATCCATGAAGCCTTGCAGCTTCAACTCAATGGAGCGAGGGTTTTCACCTTCGGCGATCGACAGGATCCCTTCCAACAACATTTCGCGATAACGCGACTGCCGCAACGCGATTGACTTCAGCTTGGCGGCGATTGGCAGCAACACCAGGTTGGCACTGGCCACACCGTAAATGGTCGCGACGAAAGCCACGGCGATGCCGCTGCCCAACTGCGTCGGATCGGCGAGGTTGCCCATCACATGGATCAGGCCCATCACTGCACCGATGATGCCGATGGTTGGCGCGTAGCCGCCCATGCTTTCAAAGACTTTTGCCGCTTCGATGTCGCGGGCTTCCTGGGTGTAGAAATCCACCTCGAGGATGCTGCGGATCGCTTCCGGCTCGGCACCGTCGACCAGCAGTTGCAGGCCTTTGCGCGAGTAATTGTCGGGTTCGGCATCCGCCACGCCTTCCAGACCCAGCAGGCCTTCCTTGCGTGCGGTGAGGCTCCAGTTGACGACGCGATCAATGCCACCGGCCAGATCGACCCGTGGCGGGAACAGAATCCAGGCGAGGATCTGCATGGCGCGCTTGAACGCGCTCATCGGCGATTGCAGCAGTGCGGCACCGATGGTGCCGCCCAGTACGATCAATGCCGCCGGGCCGTTGGCCAGCGCACCGAGGTGACCACCTTCAAGGTAGTTACCGCCGATGATGGCGACGAACGCCATGATGATCCCGATAAGGCTTAAAACATCCATCAGATACACGCCTCGACAATGTGTTTGCCGATGTCGTCGAGGCTGTATACCGCGTCGGCGAGGTCGGCTTTAACGATGGCCATCGGCATGCCGTAGATCACGCAACTGGCCTCATCCTGCGCCCACACGGCGCTGCCGCCCTGCTTGAGCAGACGCGCACCTTCACGGCCGTCAGCGCCCATGCCGGTCAACACCACCGCCAGAACTTTGTCGCCGTAGGATTTCGCCGCCGAACCAAAGGTGATGTCCACGCACGGCTTGTAGTTCAGGCGTTCGTCGCCCGGGAGGATTTTCACCGCGCCACGGCCATCGATCATCATCTGCTTGCCGCCCGGCGCGAGCAACGCCAGGCCCGGACGCAGGATGTCGCCATCCTCGGCCTCCTTGACGCTGATGCGGCACAGCTTGTCGAGACGTTCGGCGAAGGCCTTGGTGAACGCCGCCGGCATGTGCTGGATCAGCACGATCGGCGCCGGGAAATTCGCTGGCAACTGAGTCAGCACGCGTTGCAGGGCCACCGGGCCGCCCGTCGAGGTACCGATGGCAACCAGTTTGTAGGCCTTGCGTTTCGGCGCCGGCGACGACGCGCTGGCGGCTGGAGCGCGAGTCGGCGCTGGAGCGGGAGCCGGACGCGTTGGCGCGCTGGTGCTGTGGCTGCTATGGCTGCTGAAGCTGGATGCAGCCGGGGTCGGTGCAGGCGCAGGAGCAGCAACCGGCGCAGGCGCGCTGTAGGCACTGAAACGACGGTTACTGCGCGAAATGCTATGCACCTTCTCGCACAGCAACTGCTTGACCTTCTCCGGGTTACGGGAGATGTCTTCGAAATTCTTCGGCAGGAAATCCACCGCGCCGGCGTCCAGCGCATCCAGGGTGACCCGGGCGCCTTCATGCGTCAGCGAGGAGAACATCAACACCGGGGTCGGGCAGCGCTGCATGATGTGCCGCACTGCCGTGATGCCGTCCATCATCGGCATCTCGTAGTCCATGGTGATCACGTCCGGCTTGAGCGCCAGCGCCTGATCAATCGCCTCTTTACCGTTGGTTGCAGTGCCGACCACCTGAATGCTCGGATCCGCAGAAAGAATTTCCGAGACGCGGCGGCGGAAAAAACCCGAATCGTCCACCACCAGGACTTTGACTGCCATAAACACTCCATTAGGTGCAGCGGGACGTTGTCGTCCCGCCGCCCCGGATTCAAATACGCCGTGCGGCGTAACGCTTGAGCATGCTTGGAACATCGAGAATCAGCGCGATGCGGCCGTCACCGGTGATGGTGGCGCCGGACATGCCCGGAGTGCCCTGCAGCATTTTGCCCAATGGCTTGATGACCACTTCTTCCTGACCGACTAGCTGATCGACGACGAAGCCGATCCGCTGCGTGCCCACCGAAAGGATCACCACGTGGCCTTCACGCTGCTCTTCGTGAGCGGCGGAGCTGACCAGCCAGCGCTTGAGGTAGAACAATGGCAGCGCCTTGTCCCGCACGATCACCACTTCCTGGCCGTCGACGACGTTGGTGGTCGACAGGTCGAGGTGGAAGATTTCGTTGACGTTGACCAACGGGAACGCAAACGCCTGATTGCCGAGCATCACCATCAGGGTTGGCATGATCGCGAGGGTCAGCGGCACCTTGATGACGATCTTCGAGCCCTGGCCCTTGGTCGAGTAGATGTTGATCGAACCGTTGAGCTGGGAAATCTTGGTTTTCACCACGTCCATGCCGACGCCACGGCCGGAGACGTCGGAGATCTCGGTCTTGGTCGAGAAACCCGGGGCAAAAATCAGGTTGTAGCACTCGGTATCGCTCAGGCGATCGGCCGCGTCCTTGTCCATCACGCCGCGTTTTACCGCGATGGCGCGCAGGACATTCGGGTCCATGCCTTTGCCGTCATCGGAAATCGACAGCAGGATATGGTCGCCCTCTTGCTCGGCTGCCAGTACCACGCGACCGCCACGGGCCTTGCCCGAGGCTTCGCGTTCTTCCGGCGACTCGATGCCGTGGTCGACCGCGTTGCGCACCAAGTGGACCAGCGGGTCGGCCAGGGCCTCGACAAGGTTTTTGTCGAGGTCGGTTTCTTCACCCACCAGTTCCAGGTTGATCTCTTTCTTCAGCTGACGCGCGAGGTCACGAACCAGACGCGGGAAGCGCCCGAAGACCTTCTTGATCGGCTGCATCCGCGTCTTCATCACCGCGGTCTGCAAGTCAGCCGTGACCACGTCGAGGTTCGACACAGCCTTTTGCATGGCTTCATCGCCGCTGTTCAGCCCCAGGCGCACCAGACGGTTACGCACCAGCACCAACTCGCCGACCATGTTCATGATTTCGTCGAGACGTGCCGTGTCGACGCGCACGGTGGTTTCGGCTTCGCTCGCCGGTTTTTCCGGTGGCGGTGTCGCCGGCGCACGGGCCGGAGCCGGTGCAGCAGCGGCGGCCGGTTTCGGCGCTTCGGCTTTCGGCTCAGGCTTGGCGGCAGGCTTGGGCGCTGCAGCAGCGGCCGGTGCCTTGGCAGCCGGTGTGGCGACGGTCGAAGCACTGCCAGCAGCGGCGGTGCCGACTTCAGTGAACTTGCCTTTGCCGTGCAATTCGTCGAGCAGCGATTCGAACTCGTGATCGCTGATCAGATCGCTGCCGGCAGCGGCGGCCACCGGTGCGGCCGGCGCAGGCGCCGAGGCGATTGCCGACTCCAGTGCATCGACGGCAAAGTTGCCTTTACCGTGCAACTGATCGAGCAGGGCTTCGAATTCGTCGTCGGTGATGTCCGAGCTGTCGCCCTTGGCCGGTGCCGCAGGGGCTGCGGCCGCTGGTGCAACCGCGTCCACCGCGAACTGGCCCTTGCCGTGCAACTGATCGAGCAACGACTCGAATTCGGCATCGGTAATTTCATCGCTCGCGGCTTCAGCGGCCGTTTGCGCGGGGGCAGCAGCGGCCGGGGCTTCAGCTTCGGCCTTGACGGCGTTCAGCGAGTCCAGCAGCTGTTCAAATTCGTTATCGGTGATGTCGCCCGAGTCGCCTTCGACGACCAGATCTTCAATCATCTCGGCCACCGGCGAAGCCGGGGCTGCATCCGCCGATTGCGGTTCGGCCAGGCGCGCCAGAGCGGCCAGCAGTTCCGGGGTGGCGGCGGTGATCGGTGCGCGTTCACGGACTTCGCTGAACATGCTGTTCACCGCGTCCAGTGCTTCGAGCACCACGTCCATCAGTTCTGCATCAACGCGACGCTCACCCTTACGCAGGATGTCGAACACGTTTTCGGCGATGTGACAGCACTCCACCAGCTCGTTGAGCTGAAGGAAGCCGGCGCCCCCTTTTACAGTGTGGAAACCGCGAAAAATTGCGTTGAGCAGATCTGCGTCATCCGGTCGGCTTTCCAGCTCGACCAGTTGCTCGGACAGTTGCTCAAGAATCTCGCCGGCCTCAACCAGGAAATCCTGAAGGATCTCTTCATCGGCGCCGAAGCTCATTAATGGGGTGCTCCTACAGGTCTAAAAACCCAAAAAACCTAAAATTCCAAAACTCTAGAACCCGAGGCTGGATAACAAATCGTCCACATCGTCCTGACCGGACACAACGTCTTCTCGTTTATCGGCATGAATCTGCGGACCTTCACCCTGCGAGAGATGTTTTTGTGGATCTTTTTCTGCAAGCATCGCGGCACGGTCATGTTCGATGCCCGCAAAGCGGTCGACCTGACTGGCCATGAGCACGAGTTTGAGCAAATTGCTTTCGACTTCGGTGACCAGTTGGGTCACACGCTTGATCACCTGACCGGTCAGGTCCTGGTAATCCTGGGCCAGCAGGATGTCGTTGAGATTGCTCGACACCGCACGGTTGTCCGTGCTGCTGCGTGACAGAAAACCGTCGACCCGGCGCGCCAGCTCGCGGAACTCTTCAGCCCCGACCTCGCGACGCATGAAGCGACCCCAATCGGCGCTCAAGGTCTGGGCTTCATCAGCCAGACTGTTGACCACCGGCGTGGCGCTTTCCACCAGATCCATGGTGCGGTTGGCCGCGGCCTCTGTCAGCTTGACCACATAGCCCAGGCGTTCGGTGGCGTCGGTGATTTGCGACACTTCCTCGGCCTGCGGCATGTTCGGGTCGATCTGGAAGTTGACGATCGCACTGTGCAGTTCACGTGTGAGCTTGCCCACTTCCTGGTACAGGCCACGGTCACGGGTCTGATTGAGCTCATGGATCAGTTGCACAGCGTCGCCGAACCTGCCTTTTTCAAGGCTTTCGACCAGTTCGACGGCGTGTTTTTTCAGGGTCGACTCGAAATCGCCCTGTGAAGATTCGTTATGCTCCATAGCTCCCCCGCGCGTTCATCAGCCGATGCGTTCGAAAATCTTCTCGATTTTGTCTTTCAACGCCTGAGCCGTGAAAGGTTTGACGACGTAGCCGTTTACACCGGCCTGAGCGGCTTCAATGATCTGCTCGCGCTTGGCTTCTGCAGTCACCATCAGCACGGGCAGGTGCTTGAGTTTTTCATCGGCACGCACGTGGCGCAGCAGGTCGATACCGGTCATGCCCGGCATGTTCCAGTCCGTTACCAGAAAGTCGATGCTGCCGCTGTTGAGCACTGGAATGGCAGTCACGCCATCGTCAGCCTCGACGGTGTTGGTGAACCCAAGATCACGCAGCAGGTTCTTGATGATCCGCCGCATCGTTGAGAAGTCATCAACGATGAGGATTTTCATGTCTTTGTTCAATTCGACCTCCAAGCAGTCTTAAACGCGCCCAGCACCTGGACGCGCCACTTCAATCAATCGGCGCAGCACTCGAAGACTGTCTGGAGCACAACAGAGCAAGACCGGTGCCGTTCATCACCGCACCAGCCTCGTTCGCAGTGTCCCCACACTGCCTTCAGCGCGCTCGCCACTCCCCCAAACGCCCCCGCAAACGGGCCGCGCACTGGCTGTGTAACTGGCTGACCCGCGATTCACTGACGCCAAGGACTTCACCGATCTCCTTGAGGTTCAGCTCTTCGTCGTAGTACAGCGCCAACACCAGTCGCTCACGCTCCGGCAAATTGGCAATCGCGTCCGCCAACGCTGCCTGGAAACGTTCATCTTCCAGATCGCGTGACGGCTCAAGATGAGCACTCGCGCCATCCTCGTGCAGCCCTTCGTGTTCGCCGTCCTGCAACAGGTCGTCGAAACTGAACAGGCGACTGCCCAAGGTGTCATTCAAAATCCCGTAGTAATCGTCGAGACTCAATTGGAGTTCGGCCGCAACCTCGTGATCTTTAGCATCACGGCCGGTTTTAGCTTCAATTGAGCGAATCGCGTCGCTCACCATCCGGGTATTGCGGTGAACCGAGCGTGGCGCCCAGTCCCCTTTGCGCACTTCGTCGAGCATCGCGCCGCGGATTCGTATGCCCGCGTACGTTTCGAAACTGGCGCCTTTGCTGGCGTCGTATTTGGTCGAGACTTCGAGCAGGCCGATCATCCCGGCCTGGATCAAATCTTCAACCTGCACACTGGCCGGCAAGCGTGCCAGCAAGTGATAGGCAATGCGTTTGACCAGTGGCGCGTAACGCTCGATCAGTTCGTACTGCGCGTCACGTGCCGACTTCTTGTAGTAGTTCATACCGCTTGCGGTCATAGCACGGGCCCTGCCGTTTGCTGCACGAGGCGCTCGACGAAAAACTCAAGGTGGCCACGCGGGTTGGCGGGCAGCGGCCAGGTATCGACCTTCTGCGCGATCGCCTTGAACGCCAGCGCGCACTTGGAACGCGGGAAGGCTTCGTACACCGCACGCTGCTTCTGCACCGCTTTACGCACGCTTTCGTCGTAAGGCACGGCGCCGACGTATTGTAGGGCCACGTCAAGGAAACGATCCGTGACCTTGGTCAACTTGGCGAACAGATTGCGCCCTTCCTGCGGGCTCTGCGCCATGTTGGCGAGGACGCGGAAGCGGTTCATGCCGTAATCGCGGTTAAGCAGTTTGATCAGTGCGTAGGCATCAGTGATCGAGGTTGGCTCGTCGCAGACCACCAGCAACACTTCCTGGGCTGCGCGAACAAAACTGACTACCGAGTCACCAATACCCGCAGCGGTGTCGATCACCAGCACGTCGAGATTGTCGCCGATGTCGCTGAACGCCTGAATCAGGCCGGCGTGCTGCGCCGGGCTCAGGTGCACCATGCTCTGGGTGCCGGACGCGGCCGGCACAATGCGAATCCCGCCGGGGCCTTGCAACAGAACGTCGCGCAGCTCACAGCGGCCTTCGATGACGTCGGCCAGCGTGCGTTTGGGGGTCAGCCCCAGCAGAACGTCGACGTTCGCCAGCCCCAGATCGGCGTCCAGCAACATGACCCGACGGCCAAGCTCTGCCAGCGCCAGGGACAAGTTCACTGACACGTTAGTCTTGCCGACGCCACCTTTGCCGCCGGTCACCGCGATCACCTGTACGGGATGCATGCTGCCCATGTTATTTCTTTACCTTGTCTTGCATAGACGGAGGCCACATTACTGGCTGCGCGTTCACAACCGGAACAATGCATGGCAGACCATCGATGTAGGTACAAAAACTGTTCATGAATACCTCAGCCTACCTGCTTGGTCGGGCTGTGATAGATATCAGCGAACATGTCGGCCATGGCTTCTTCGCTGGGTTCTTCCTGCATTTGCACGCTGACGGCGCGGCTGACCAATTGATGACGGCGCGGCAGATGCAAATCATCCGGGATCCGTGGGCCATCGGTCAGGTACGCGACCGGCAATTCATGACTGATCGCCAGGCTTAACACTTCGCCAAGGCTGGCCGTTTCATCCAGTTTAGTCAGGATGCACCCGGCGAGCCCGCAACGCTTGTAACTGTGATAAGCGGCGGTTAGAACCTGTTTCTGGCTGGTGGTTGCCAAGACCAGATAATTTTTTGAGCGAATGCCACGCCCGGCCAGACTTTCGAGCTGCATGCGCAGGGCCGGATCGCTGGCTTGCAGGCCGGCAGTATCGATCAACACCACGCGTTTGCGCAGCAGTGGATCCAGCGCTTGCACCAGCGATTGGCCCGGGTCGACGTGAGTCACCGGCACATTGAGAATGCGCCCCAGCGTCTTCAGTTGTTCCTGCGCGCCGATACGGAAACTGTCCATGCTCACCAGCGCCACATTCTGCGCGCCGTACTTGAGCACGTAGCGTGCGGCCAGTTTGGCCAGCGTGGTGGTCTTGCCCATGCCGGCAGGGCCGACCATGGCAATCACACCGCCCTCTTCCAGTGGCTCGACTTCCGGGACGGCAATCATCCGTGCCAGGTGCGCGAGCAGCATGCGCCAGGCCTGACGCGGCTCTTCGATATCAGTGATCATCGCCAGCAGATCGCGCGACAACGGGCCGGACAGGCCGATACGTTGCAGACGACGATACAGGTTGGCTTGCGCCGGACGGCTGCCTTGCAGCTGATTCCAGGCCAGGGTGCCGAGCTGGACTTCCATCAGCTCGCGCAGGCTGTTCAATTCAAAGCGCATCGAATCCAGGGCACGCGGATCAACACCGCCGGAGGACTGCGCAGGCGCCGGGGCCGGACGCGCCGGAGCGGCGTAAGTCGGCTCGGTCAGCGGTTCAGCAGCGGTCAACGGCAGGCCGGCCGTCAACGGCAGCCCGGCGAAAATCTGGCGATTGCTGTTGCCGTCGGCTTCGCCACGCAGGCTCAACTCGGCCTGAGCGGTGACGATGCGCGACTGGGTCTTGCGCAGCTCATCTTCGAGTTCCATGTTCGGAACCCGTGGCGCCAGCGCCGACAGCTTGTAATCCAGTGCCGCCGTCAGCTCGACACCGCCGGCAATGCGGCGGTTGCCAATGATGGCGGCATCAGCGCCCAGCTCATCACGAACCAGCTTCATGGCCTGACGCATATCGGCGGCAAAGAAACGCTTAACTTGCATAAACCACTACCTCAGCCGTTGGGCCCTACTGTCGCAACGATGGTCACTTGCTTGTTGTCCGGTATTTCCTGGTAGGCCAGCACATGCAGCCCAGGGACTGCGAGGCGGCCAAAGCGCGAGAGCATCGCGCGGATCGGGCCGGCTACCAAGAGGATCACCGGCTGACCTTGCATTTCCTGACGCTGCGCCGCTTCGATGAGCGAACGTTGCAGCTTCTCGGCCATGCTTGGCTCCAGCAGAACGCCCTCTTCCGAGCCTTGTCCTGCCTTCTGCAGACTATTGAGCAATATTTGTTCCAACCTTGGTTCCAAGGTGATCACAGGCAGCTCGGACTCAGTGCCTACAATGCTTTGGACGATGGCGCGGGATACGCCGACGCGCACAGCAGCCACCAGCGCGGCGGTATCTTGACTCTTCGCGGCGTTGTTGGCGATGGCTTCGGCAATGCTGCGGATGTCGCGCACCGGCACGTGTTCGGCAAGCAAGGCTTGCAGCACTTTGAGCAACTGCGACAACGAGACCACGCCCGGCACCAGCTCTTCTGCCAGTTTCGGCGAGCTTTTGGCCAGCAATTGCATGAGTTGCTGCACTTCTTCGTGGCCGATCAGCTCACTGGAGTGTTTGTACAGAATCTGGTTCAAGTGCGTCGCGACCACAGTGCTGGCGTCGACCACGGTGTAACCGAGCGATTGTGCCTGCGCACGCTGGCTGATTTCGATCCACACCGCCTCCAGGCCGAAAGCCGGATCTTTGGCGTTGATACCGTTGAGCGTGCCGTAGACCTGGCCCGGGTTGATCGCCAGTTCGCGATCCGGGTAGATCTCGGCTTCGGCGAGGATCACGCCCATCAGGGTCAGGCGATAGGCGCTTGGCGCCAGATCGAGGTTGTCGCGGATGTGCACGGTCGGCATCAGGAAGCCCAGATCCTGCGAGAGCTTCTTGCGCACACCCTTGATCCGCGCCAGCAACTGCCCGCCCTGGTTGCGGTCCACCAGCGGAATCAGGCGATAGCCGACTTCCAGGCCGATCATGTCGATCGGCGTCACGTCGTCCCAGCCCAGTTCCTTGGTTTCCATGGCGCGGGCCGGCGACGGCAGCAGTTCCTGCTGACGCTTGACCTCTTCCAGCGCCACGACCTTGGCGACGTTCTGTTTCTTCCAGAACAGGTACGCGCCGCCCGCAGCCAGTGCAGCCATGCTCAGGAACGAGAAGTGCGGCATGCCGGGCACCAGGCCCATCACTGCCATCAAGCCTGCGGCCACTGCCAGCGCTTTCGGCGAGGCGAACATCTGCCGATTGATCTGCTTGCCCATGTCTTCCGAACCGGAAGCACGGGTCACCATGATCGCCGCCGCTGTCGATAACAACAGTGATGGCAATTGCGCCACTAAACCGTCACCGATGGTCAGCAAGGCGTAAACCCGGCCGGCATCGCCGAAGCTCATGTTGTGCTGGAAGATACCAACGGCCATGCCGCCGATGAGGTTGATGAACAGAATCAGCAGGCCGGCAATGGCGTCACCACGCACGAACTTGCTGGCACCGTCCATCGAACCGTAGAACTCCGCCTCTTGGGCGACTTCCTGACGACGCATCTTGGCCTGGTTCTGGTCGATCAGACCGGCGTTGAGGTCGGCGTCGATCGCCATTTGTTTGCCGGGCATTGCATCGAGGGTGAAGCGCGCGCTCACCTCGGAAATCCGCCCGGCACCTTTGGTCACCACGACGAAGTTGATGATCATCAGGATTGCGAAGACCACGATACCAACCACGTAGTTACCGCCGATCACCACCTCACCGAAGGCCTGAATCACCTTACCGGCAGCGGCGTGGCCGTCCTGACCGTGGAGCATTACAACGCGCGTCGACGCCACGTTCAACGCCAGTCGCAACAACGTCGCGACCAGCAGAATCGTCGGGAACACGGCGAAATCCAGCGGCCGCAGCGCGTACACGCAGACCAGCAGAACGACGATCGACAGCGCGATGTTGAAGGTGAAAAACACGTCGAGCAGGAACGGCGGCACCGGCAACATCATCATCGCCAGCATCACCAGCAACAGCAACGGCACGCCCAGATTGCCTCGACTTAAATCGGCAACGTTTGTGCGTGCTGTGTTGAATAACTGAGAGCGATCCACCGGTTTTCCCCGTTCCTTTAAAGCAAACTTTTGACGCCCAGAGCGGGCTCACGGCGGGTACTGCAAGAAGCTTTCCAACTTTTGCCAAGGATTGAAACAGAGAGGATTAACCGAAGATTTTCCATTGGCCAGGATGGCCCTTTCGCGAGCAAGCTCGCTCCCACATTTGGAATGCGCTTCCCTGTGGGAGCGAGCTTGCTCGCGAAGGGGCCAGTAAAGTCAGCGCAAATCGCCTTTTAAACTCAGGTGTTTAAAAGACACCTTCAGACACGCCTTCGATCACTACCTCTGCCCACCCGGCTCAACCCCACCACCCCGTAAAGCTCGCCGGATGTACGCCGTTACCGCCGACTTCAAAAACGAAGAACTGCTGGCCGACGCCAGCGAAACACTCGCCTCAGCCAGAACCATCGCTCATGACTTCGCTCATCTAATCCCCGCGTCGCAACGCAGGACGCTGCTGGGCATCGCGCAATTGATCATGCTCGGCGAGCTGGCGGTGAATCGAGTGATGGATAATCTGGAGTTGCCGCAGTAAAGCGCCACTACTGATGATCCCTGTGGGAGTGAGCTTGCTCACGAAGCCTGACTTCCAGGCAACACATCTTTCCAGACAAAAAAACCGCCATTCCGGATCAACCGGGACGGCGGTTTTCATAGAGTAAGCGACCACTCGTCGTTTAACCGTCTTCACCTGTCAGATCTGACAGGTGCGCATTTCTCGATTCCGCGCCCTAATCACTCCATCGCCCAAACCCCCGGCAGGAGTGCCCGTCATGCTCGTCCAACCACGCAAACAAATCTCGGTCCTGTCCCTCCTCGACCCGGAAATCCCCGGCGGCATTCTGTTACCGGACGGCACCTGGGGCATCAACCTCGCCGCCGCACGACTCAACTTCATCAAGGGGCTGAAGACCCAGATTTCCGCCTGGAACAACATGAGTGTGGGCGACAACTGCAAATTGCTTCTGAACAAAACCATGGTGGATCAAAAGACCATCACCGATAAGATCGAAGTGGACAAGCGCGTCACCCTGTTCGTCGCGCCCGAGCGTTTGCCCAGCGGCGACTGGGAACTGTCCTACCAGATCACGCGGTTCGGGCAGAAGCCCGAGCCAGGACCGTCGATCAAGCTCTTCGTCAAACTCGAACTGCCCGGCGGTCAGGACACCAATCCCGACTATGGCCACTCCGAACTGACCATGGCCTTCGATCCGCCGGATGTGGTGCGCGACGGTGTCGACAAGGCCACCGCCGAGGAAGGCGTGCTGATCTACGCCAAACCCAAGCCCGGCGATGGCTGGCTCTACCGGAACTGCGCCGTCGGTGATGTGCTTATCCTGGCCTGGGCCGGGAAAACCGTGGAGTCCGAGCCCGTCACCCAGGAACAGCTCGACGATCCAGAGGGTAATCCCATCGTGGTTCTGGCCGACGAGGCCACCATCCTCTCAGCCGGCGACTCCGACGGGGTGTCGGTCAGCTACAAGATCCGCGACCGCGTGCACAACGAGTCCGAAGATTGGTGCGAGGCCGTGCGTATTGTCGTCGACACCCAGGGCTTGCGGCTGGGGGCGCCCCTCCTCAAACAGGCCGACGGTCTCGTCGTGGATCTGGAGGCGTTGGGGGAAGAACTGCCGCTGGTGGAGGTCTGGGCGGTAGACGTGAACATCTTTAAAAAATTCGACGAGATCTACCTCAGCGTCTTCGGTACCGACGACGAAGGTACAGAGATCAGCGAATTGGTGATCCAGCGTATTGAAACCACGCCACCGGTGCGAGTCTCGATCGCGCACAACAACAGCACCCTGCGCGCCTTGGCCAAACGTACGGTGGTGTACTCCTATCATGTGCGTCGCGGCGGCGTCGTGGTCGACAACTCCAGATCCAAGTCCCGCGCCTACAGCGTCATCGGTGAGGCCACGCGCTTGGCCGCGCCCATCGCGATCGACCAGATCAGTGGCGCGCTCGACCCGAATGCGCCCGAATACCGCATCCGCATCCCCTACGATCCGCTGATCACCCCGGACAACGCCATCGAGCTCAAATTGTTCGGCACCCGGTCCGACCTCACGATTTACGACCCCGAACTGGACTGGTATTTCCCCAGCCAAGACGAGGCCGATGACCCTGCGGGGTTCATCGTCACCGTCGAGGGCGAACACGGCAAAACCCTGGAGGGCGGCACGCTGCGTCTGTCGTACAACCTGCTGACCGACGAAAACGGCACCATCACCCGCCGCGCCTCGCTGCACGCCTCGTTGCTCAACGTCGGTAAAGCGCAACGGGAACTGGTCAAACCCATCGTCCTTGGCGAAAAGGACGGAGCCCTGGAACCCAAGGACCTGCCCGGTGGCGTCAGCAAAATCACCGCCCCACGGCCGGTGGCTGTGCCGACCGAGCCCTACGATATCGTGAAGTTTTTCTGGATCGTTGAAGGCAATGAGCCTGTTACCGACTCGAAAGTACTCAACACCTTATCCAAGGACAAGGACGTGAACTTCCCGCTGAACGCGGCGTTTGTGGCGCAGCACATCGAGCCTAATCGCGGGAAAAAAGTGAAGGTGAACTACGAGATTTTTCGGGCAGCGAGTAATACGACCAGTTATTCGAATGATCTGGAGTTTACGGTGGGGCAACCGGTGGCGCTCGATCCACCGACCATCGCCTCGGTCAAGGAATCGCCAAGCGGCAAGGACATTGTCGAGGGTGGCACCACTGTTGAAACCAGCGTGGTGCTGAGCGGCATGGCGGCCAAAGGCAAGAACGTCGAGATACGCGATGGTGCCACCGTCAAGGATCAGGTCACGGCCGATCCGGTTTCTGGAATCTGGACCTACACCGCGTCGGGGCTGAGTGTGACGAAACACAGTTTTACCGCGATAGGAAAGTACGCCGCAGAACCCGTCTCTGCGGCCTACACGCTCACTGTCACGGCGGTCATTGTGCCGACGCTGAGCAATGTGCTGGACGACAAAAACGTTGAAATCCCCGAGGGACAAACTACCGTCAGCACCGCCCTGACGCTCAAAGGCACCGCGAGCAAGGGCCAGAGAGTCGAAATTTTTGATGGAAACGGCGCGAGCCACACCTCCAAGGGGGTGGCCACAGCCTCGACAACAACAGGCATATGGGAGTTGTCGATTACTGTTGCAGTGGGTGCCCGGAGGTTATACGCAGGGTCGCTGTATACTCCGTCCCCGCAATGGTCAAATGTGCGCACACTGACTGTGACGGCGGCTGCCGCACCAACGTTGACATCGGTCAAAGGCTCTCCCAGCGATGTCGAAATCCCCCAAGGCGGGGTCACGGGGGAAACTGCCGTAACCCTGAGTGGTGTCGCGGCCAAAGGCCAAAAGGTCGAAGTCTTTGACGGCACTACCTCTCTAGGGATCACTGATGCCGATGTAACAACTGGGATTTGGTTTAAAAAAATCACAGATTTGACAAAAAAAGAACACAAATTCACCGCAAAAGGCCGCTATGGCAACAATCCAGTATCGTCCTCGCGCACCTTGTTTGTGGCCTTCATACATACTTGGGTCGGACTTACTTCAGGAAAACCTCCAATAAACGTCCCGCAAAACTATCCCAGTGGAATGAAACTCACTGTTTTGCGAAATGACGGACACTCCAACGGTTTCAACACCTTCTATACGACAGTTGCAGATTACCCAAACCTACCTCGGTATCTCAATTTTGCACGCAACTCTGTTGCGACATTTTCTTTCAACAGCAGTGTTCGAGGCTTTGGATTCAATAGTAATGCAACACCGTCCCATGGCGATAAATTTCGACTTTTACGTTCAAACGGCACCGCTATTGGTACGTACTTTTTTCCCAACAAAGATTTTATGTTCATTTCTGAAAATGAACCATTCACTACTGTAGAACTTACCTCAGGTTCTAACTACCCCAACATTTCGACACACTCATTTGGCATAGATGCAGTCACTTGGATTCCCGACAAGTAACTCTTCCACTAACAAGGTACTAATAATCCATAAAGAAAAGAGGACGGTTTTATTTAACCAGTGATTTGAACAGCGGAGCTTGATCGAGATTTTATGCTGACCCGGATGGCCCTTTCGCGAGCAAGCTCGCTCCCACAGGGAAACGCATTCCAAATGCGGGAGCGAGCTTGCTCGCGAAGGGGCCAGTTAAGTCAGTGCAAATCGCCTTTTAAACACTGGTGTTTAAAAGACACCTTCAGACACGCCTTCGAGGCTACAAATCCTTGCGCCTTTGCCTACAGCCAAGCCAGAATCCGCCGGCTTGTGCGCTTTGGGGTGGGGTTCTATTGTGGGCCGGTCGCTGACGAATCAGCGATCGGGTTTAGCGACTCGAACTCAAGTCAAAGGTGCATCGGCGTTCCAGGCTTCGTTGCGGATCTGTATTTTCGCGATTTCGTCATGGTGGCTGTATGCGGGAGACCTTCGGGTCTGCCGGGTGCCTTTGACCGGTTCGCTAACCTGCGTACAGCCGCCACCCTTCCTGTTTAGCGACAGGTTGTAGCGGCTCCACTTCAAAGGAGTTTCACCATGATCAAACCAACACCCAACCCACCCGAAACCGACCCCACCTCCCCCTACGAATCCCTCGATTCAAAAAAACTCCACGAAGCCGCCGACCGCGCCCTCGATCACTACCTCTGCCCACCCGGCTCCACGCCACCACCGCGTAAAACCCGCCGCATGTACGCCGTCACCGCTGACTTCAAAAACGAGGAACTGCTGGCCGATGCCAGCGAAACACTCGCTTCGGCCAGAACCATCGCCCATGACTTCGCCCACCTCATCCCCGCGTCACAGCGCAGGGCGCTGCTGGGGATCGCGCAATTGATCATGCTCGGGGAACTGGCGGTTAATCGGGTGATGGATAATCTGGAGTTGCCGCAGTAGCGACACGCGATGATCGTTCCCACGCACAGCAAAGGAATGCCTCCGCGGATGCTCCGCGTTCGGCTTCGGAAGGGACGCGGAGCGTCCCGGGCTGCATTCCCACGCAGAGCGTGGGAACGATCAGAAAAAAACCGCCGCCCCGTTAATCGGGACGGCGGTTTTTTGCGTTTCAGCGGCTTTGCGATCGATCGCTCAATACCGGAGGATTTTCACTTTTCCATTCTTGCTTTTGGGCAATTCGAACTCGACCTCGCCGCCCACTTTGATATTCGCCTGCAAGGCATCGGCCAATGGAATGCTGAATCGGTATTCTTTGGCGGTCAGAAAAAAACCCGTGGCTTCGGCAAAGGAAAGGGATCGTCCCGATTGCTTCGGCGTGATGGTGCCTCTTCCGGTTTTTTCGTCATAGCTGCTGAAAATACCTTTCATTGCCTTGCTCCCTGCACTCGTCCGCCTGACCGCGCCAGGTTCGCGGCAGCACCTTGCATCAAACTGCAAAATCACGGCGAGCGCACCTGTCAGAGTTGACAGTAGAGGGGAATCTCAGACCAAAGGCTGCACAGCAACGTCAGGAATCGCGGCGCAGATCCGGCGGAATCGGCAAGTCGTCCTTGAGCGGGTCCGGGCGTTTGCCCTTGCCGGCGCGGTACTGGCGAATCTGGTACACGTATGCCAAGACTTGGGCAACCGCCAGATACAGCCCGCCGGGAATTTCCTGGTCGAGTTCGGTGGAGTAGTAGATCGAACGCGCCAGCCCCGGCGACTCGAGGAGCATGACGTTGTTGGCCACGGCGATTTCGCGAATCTTCAGTGCGAGGAAGTCGCTGCCCTTGGCAATCAGCATCGGCGCCCCGCCCTTCTCCGAGTCGTACTTGAGCGCGACGGCGTAGTGGGTCGGGTTGGTGATGACCACGTCGGCGTCGGGAATCGCCGCCATCATGCGGCGCTGGGACATTTCGCGCTGGGTCTGGCGGATGCGCTGTTTGACTTCCGGGCGACCCTCCTGATCCTTGTGCTCGTCGCGCACTTCCTGCTTGGTCATCAGCAGTTTCTTGTGGGCTTCCCAGAGCTGCACCGGCACGTCGACGGCGGCGATGATGATCAGGCCGCAGGCCAGCCACAAGGTGCTCCAGCCGACCAGCGTGACGCTGTGAATGATCGCTGACTCCAGTGGCTCATGGGCGATCCGCAGAAGGTCATCGACGTCCGACGACAACACCACCAACGCCACGCCCAAGGTGATCAGAAACTTGGCCAGCGCCTTGAGCAGTTCAACCACGGACTTGAACGAAAACATCCGCTTCAGGCCCGCCGCCGGGTTCATCCGGCTGAATTTGGGCGCCATGGAACCCGCCGCAAACAGCCAGCCACCCAGCGAAATCGGCCCGATCAGCGCGGCCAGCAACAGGGTGATCATTATCGGCTGAACCGCTACCAGTGCGAGCTTGCCCGACTGCAACAGAAACGCGCCCATGGCGCCCTGATCCATGATCACCTCACGGGACAGCGTGAAGTTCAGGCGCATCAGTTCCATCAGGTCTTCGGCGAGCATACCGCCGAACACCAGCAGCGCACCGGCGCCGGCCATCATCACGGCGAGGGTATTGAGCTCTTTGGAACGGGCAATCTCACCCTTCTCACGGGAGTCCTTTTTACGTTTCTCCGTGGGGTCTTCTGTTTTGTCCTGACCGCTTTCGCTCTCTGCCATGACTCAGCGCGCCCGTGCCAGTTCGCGTAGCAACTGCAAGGCCTCGCTGGCCAGCGGTTGATACTGGTTGAGAATGTCCGCCAGGCCGACCCAGACGATAAACAGGCCGAGCACCAGGGTCAGCGGGAAACCGATGGAGAAAATGTTCAGTTGCGGCGCGGCGCGGGTCATCACGCCGAAGGCGATGTTGACCACCAGCAGTGCGGTGACCGCCGGCAATACCAGCAGCAACGCCGCCCCCAGCACCCAACCAAGTTTGCCGGCCAGTTCCCAGTAATGCGCGGTCATCAGACCGCTGCCGACCGGCAGCGTGGTGAAGCTTTCGGTGAGCACTTCGAAGACCACCAGATGGCCGTTCATCGACAGGAACAACAGCGTCACCAGCATGGTGAAGAACTGCCCGATCACCGCCACCGACACACCGTTGGCCGGGTCGACCATCGAGGCGAAGCCCATGCCCATCTGGATCGCGACAATCTGCCCGGCCACGGCAAAGGCCTGGAAAAACAGTTGCAGGGAAAACCCCAGCACCGCGCCAACGAGAATCTGCTCGGCTATCAGCAGCAAACCGCTGAGGTCCAGCGGGCTGACCGCCGGCATCGGCGGCAGGCTCGGGGCAATGCACACGGTGATGGCCACGGCGAAATACAGGCGGATCCGCCGCGACACCAGCGTCGTGCCGAACACCGGCATGACCATCAACATCGAGGCGACGCGAAACAGCGGCAACATGAATGAGGCCACCCAGGAACTGATCTGGGTGTCGGTCAGCTGAAGCAGCGATTGCATGGCTTAGCCGATGACCATCGGGATGTTTTTGTACAACTGGATGATGTATTCCATGAAGGTCTGCACGATCCACGGACCGGCGACGATCAACGTCACCAGCATCACCAGCAGACGCGGCAGGAAGCTCAACGTCTGTTCGTTGATCTGGGTCGCAGCCTGGAACATCGCCACCAGCAAGCCGACCAACAAGCTCGGCACCACCAGAATCGCGACCATCAATGTGGTCAGCCAAAGGGCTTCACGAAAGATATCGACCGCAACTTCCGGCGTCATGGCGAGACACCTCCAAAACTGCTGGCCAGGGTGCCGATGATCAGCGCCCAGCCATCCACCAGCACAAACAGCATGATCTTGAACGGCAGCGAGATGATCAGCGGCGAGAGCATCATCATACCCATCGCCATCAGGACACTGGCCACGACGAGGTCGATGATCAGGAACGGAATGAAGATCATGAAGCCGATCTGGAACGCGGTTTTAAGCTCGGAGGTCACGAACGCCGGCACCAGAATGGTCAGCGGGGCCTGATCCGGCGTGGCAATGTCGGTGCGCTTTGACAGGCGCATGAACAGCTCCAGATCGCTGGTGCGGGTCTGGGCGAGCATGAAGTCCTTGATCGGCACCTGGGCTTTTTCTACCGCTTGCTGAGCGGTGAGTTTTTCCGCCAGATACGGTTGCAGGGCATCGTTGTTCACCCGGTCGAACACCGGGGCCATGATGAACATGGTCAAGAACAGCGCCATGCCGGTGAGGATCTGGTTCGACGGCGTCTGTTGCAGGCCGAGGGCCTGACGCAGGATCGAAAAGACAATGATGATCCGGGTGAAGCTGGTCATCAGAATCACGGCCGCCGGAATGAAGCTCAGGGCGGTCATGATCAGCAGGATCTGCAGACTGACCGAATATTCCTGCGCGCCATCGGCGTTGGTGCCCAGCGTGATCGCCGGGATCGACAACGGATCGGCGGCGAACGCCAGCGGCGCGGCCAGCAACAAGGCCAGCGTCAAGACGATGCGTAACGCACCCATTACTTCTTATCCTTTTGATCCTTGCCGAGTATCTTCAGCAACTGCTGGGCAAAATCCGGAGTGGCTTTTTCACTGGTGCTCGGCACCGGCACCGGCTCCTTGAGCACATGCAACGCGGTGATGGTGCCGGGGCTCAGGCCGAGCAGAATCTGCTCGTTGCCGACCTGCACCAGCATCAACCGGTCACGCGGCCCGAGCGCGCGCGAACCGATCAGCTCGATCACCTGGCCCTTGCCGGCCGGACCTGCCTGCTGCACGCGGCGCAACAGCCAGGCGAGGAAGAAGATCAACCCCAGCACCAGCAACAGGCCGAACACCAATTGCGTCAGTTGTCCGGCCACGCCGCTGTTGACCATCGGCGCGGTGGCGGCAGGCACTGTGGTGGTCGTCGACGGTTCGGCGGCCAGCACGCTCAATGGCAATGCCAGCAAAGCCCAGAGAAACCGTTTCACTCAGCGCAGCTTCTTGATGCGTTCGCTTGGGCTGATCACGTCGGTCAGGCGGATGCCGAACTTCTCGTTGACCACCACTACTTCGCCGTGCGCGATCAGCGTGCCGTTGACCAACACGTCCAGCGGCTCGCCGGCCAGACGATCAAGCTCGATCACCGAACCCTGGTTGAGTTGCAGCAGGTTGCGGATGTTGATGTCGGTGCTACCCACTTCCATCGAGATCGATACCGGGATGTCGAGGATCACGTCCAGGTTCGGGCCGTCGAGGGTCACCGGGTCGTTGTTCTTCGGCACGCTGCCGAACTCTTCCATCGGCAGACGCGAGCCGCTGGCTGCGTCGGCGGCCAGCAGGGCGTCGATGTCAGCCTGACCATCACCGGTTTCTTCCAGGGCGGCAGCCCATTCGTCAGCCAGTGCCTGGTCGTCCTGGGCGTTCATATCGTCGTTCATCATTTGTCCTCGGCGGGCAAAAATTCAGTTAAATGCTTGGGGGTTGGAGCGCCGCTTCAGCGACGCTCGATCGGCTCGATCACCTGCAACGCGAGGTTGCCTTTGTGCGAGCCCATCTTGACCTTGAAGGCCGGCACGCCGTTGGCGCGCATGATCATTTCGTCCGGCATCTCGACCGGGATCACATCCCCCGGCTGCATGTGCAGGATGTCGCGCAGCTTCAACTGGCGGCGCGCGACGGTCGCACCGATCGGCACGTCGACGTCGAGCACGTCCTGGCGCAGGGCGTTGACCCAGCGCTCGTCCTGATCGTCGAGGTCGGACTGGAAACCGGCATCGAGCATTTCGCGCACCGGCTCGATCATCGAGTACGGCATGGTCACGTGCAGATCGCCGCCACCGCCATCGAGTTCGATGTGGAAGGTGGAGACCACGATCGCTTCGCTCGGGCCGACGATGTTGGCCATGGCCGGGTTCACTTCCGAGTTGATGTACTCGAAATTGACTTCCATGATCGCCTGCCAGGCTTCTTTCAAATCGACGAAAGCCTGCTCCAGCACCATGCGCACCACGCGCAGGTCGGTCGGGGTGAATTCACGCCCTTCGATCTTCGCGTGACGGCCGTCACCGCCGAAGAAGTTGTCCACCAGCTTGAACACCAGTTTGGCGTCGAGGTTGAACAGCGCGGTG
>NZ_JBITSX010000030.1:0-65816 GCF_044541255.1 Pseudomonas sp. NPDC085632
TGACCGCAGGTCTGGGCGGCATGGGCGGCGCACAACCTGGTCCGTCACCCCGACGTGCCGGCTGCGGTGTTTTCGCACATGTGGGGCACACTGAAACAAGGCTTGCCATGGATGGGCATTGTCAAGAATCGCTGCAAGACCGGTGACCATTACTGGGTTAACGCCTATGTCACACCGGTGTTCGACGGCAATCAGGTGGTCGGTTACGAGTCGGTGCGGATCAAACCCACCGCCGAACAGATCCGCCGCGCCGAAGCGCTCTACCAACGCATCAACCAGGGCAAGTCGGCGATCCCTTCCAGCGATAAATGGCTGCCGGTGCTGCAAGACTGGCTGCCGTTCATTCTGGTCAGCCAACTGAGCTTCGTGATCGGCGCGACCCTGAATTCGCAGTGGGGCTTTGCCCTTGCCGCCGGCTTGTCGGTGCCACTGGGCCTGATGGGCCTGCAATGGCAGCAACGCGGGCTCAAGCGCCTGCTGCGTCTGGCCGAGCAGACCACCTCCGACCCGTTGATTGCACAGATGTACACCGACAGCCGTGGCGCCCAGGCGCGTCTGGAAATGTCGATCCTCAGCCAGGAAGCGCGTCTGAAAACCTGCCTGACCCGTCTGCAGGACACCGCCGAACACCTGACCGATCAGGCCAAGCAGTCCGACGCCCTGGCGCACAACAGCTCCAGCGGTCTGGAACGTCAGCGCGTGGAAACCGAACAGGTCGCCACCGCCGTCAATCAAATGGCCGCGACCACTCAGGAAGTGGCGAGCCACGTCCAGCGCACGGCTGACGCCACTCAGGAAGCCAATCGCCTGACCGGTCGCGGCCGTGACATCGCCGGGGAAACCCGCGAAGCCATTCAGCGTCTGTCCGTGGTCGTCGGGGAAACCGGTTTGACCGTCACTCAACTGGCCAAGGACAGCGACGAAATCGGCGGCGTGGTTGACGTGATCAAAGGCATCGCCGACCAGACCAACCTGCTCGCGCTTAACGCTGCGATTGAAGCGGCACGTGCCGGCGAGATGGGTCGTGGTTTTGCTGTGGTGGCTGACGAAGTTCGCCAACTGGCGCAACGCACCAGCGAATCAACCGGGCAGATTCACGCCCTGATCGCCAAGTTGCAGCAGACGGCTTCGAGCGCCGTGCAAACCATGGAAGCCGGGCATCGCCAGGCCGAAGAAGGTGTGGCACGAGTGCTGGAAGCGGATCAGGCGTTGGTCGGAATCAGCGAAGCGGTGGCCAACATCACCGACATGACCACGCAGATTGCTGCGGCGACCGAAGAGCAAAGTGCGGTGGCTGAAGAGATCAGCCGCAACATCAGCAATATTTCGGAGCTGGCGGATCAGACGTCGGAACAGGCGCATAACTCGGCGTTGTTGAGTGAAGAGCTGACGAAGACTGCGAATACGCAATATTCGTTGGTGGAGCGGTTTAACCGCTGATTGAACTGGCGATAACAAAAAACCCGGATGGCGAGAGCTTCCGGGTTTTTTGTTGCCTTCTGAAAATAGATGTTCTTTGGCAGACCGCTTTCGCGAGCAGGCTCGCTCCCACAGGGGATTGTCGTCGGACAAAAAACTGTGGTCCCGAGCAGTTCCAATGTGGGAGCGAGCCTGCTCGCGAAGAGGCCATTACAGCTAGCGAAATTACTGAGGCAACTTCAGCTTATCCAGCAGTCGATTGACCAACAGCTCGTTGAGCATGATCACCTGTTGCAGCGCCAGCAGCGGTTTGCGTTCCGGGCCGCCGATTGAGTTGGCGATGTTACCGGCCATGGCATGGGCGTATGAAAGCGACTCGCTCGCCTCGACCAGCAGGGTTTCGTCATCCAGCGTGGGGTCGACGATATAGACCGGGCGAAACCTGGGCGAGTTTGGAGGGGCACCCAGTGCTTCGGGTCTGAGGTAGTAGTCGAGGGCGCGATCGGTTGCTTCTTTTGTCTTTTGAGACTCAAGCGCTGGGTCGTGAGGGGTTGGGTCGATGCCCGGAGGGTTTGGCGTGGCTTTGAACATAAATATCTAATTCCTGATCAAGGGCCGCGACCGTTCTCTACTAAAAGAAGGGTGGCGGCTGTGCGCAGGTTAGTAGACCGGAGGAATTAGCAAGACCGGCGCGCTCGAAAGCGCCCTGAGCACAGCCACCATTGAGTACAGGCAGATGCGCCTGACTTTATGGGACCTATGCACTTACTAAAACCATACGGGCTACTAAACCCGACCACTGATGGGCAGTGGCAGGCAAACGATATAGCCCGCGCTATGGTCGTGTAAGCCGGCGGATTCTGGCGTACGCGTAGGTAACGGCGCAAGGTGTTGTAGCCGATATGGCGTAACGGTTCGTGTACTTTAAACGCGCTCGCGGAATCACGTTTACGCACAGGAAATGCTGGACAGTGAGCGCTTCCAGTTTTTTATCGTGTCAGCGAAATAGCCCCTCACCCTAGCCCTCTCCCGGAGGGAGAGGGGACTGACCGAGGTGTTTGGGCAAGGTACGCCGACGTGAAATACCGAGTCGAGCTCAGGTTCTGAAACAGATCAAAAGCCCCTCACCCTAACCCTCTCCCAGAGGGAGAGGGGACTGACCGAGGTGTTTGGGCAAGGTACGCCGACTTGCGATACCGCGTTGAACGCAAATTTTGAAAAGCTCACCAATCGGCTCCCTCTCCCTCGGGAGAGGGCTGGGGTGAGGGGCGAATCCAACGCAAATCAAAAGCCGGCCACGCCGTGCTCTTCACCACTCAATAGGCCGAGTGTCAGCTCGCCTGCTCTTGATCTTGATCCACGGGCGACATCGGAAGGCTGAGTGGAGGGATTCATCCGGGGGTGGGAGCGCAGCGACCGTTTGGCGCAGCCAAATGCATCGAGAGGAGGTGCAGCGAAGCAAACCGTAGGCGATGCGCCCGGATGGATCCCGGAGCGAAGGGACCCCGAGCTTTAGCGAGCGGGCCGCACGTAGGAGCAAGCGTTTTTTTGCTTACTTTTTTTAGGCGTTTGTAAAAAAAGTGAGTCGCCGTAAGGGCGAAACCCTAAGTGGCCGTTACCGCAGCAATGGATATGCACTCAGATCGAAAAATGTGTCGCGTTCAAGATTTCCCCCCTCACCCCAGCCCTCTCCCCCAAGGGGGCGAGGGGGAAGGGAGCCGATCTCCATGCAGTTCAAAATCCAATTCAACTCGATCTACCCCGAAGAAACCCGCTCACACGCTCGGCGGCGCTGGCCAAATGCTGTTCATGGGTAAACCCGGAAACCTTCAAAGGCTTCAGGTCATGATCCCCGGCCGCGAGCCACGCCACCTCAATACTCGGTGACAAGGTGTAAGCCTCGACCGCCTCCCGATTGCCCAGCGCATCCCGCTCGCCTTGCACAATCAACGTCCGCGTCTGCAAAGAAGCCAAATGCTCAACCCGCGGTTTCTCAGGTTTCCCAACCGCATAAAACGGATACCCCAGACAAACCAACGCATCCGCTTCCAATTCGTCAGCCAAAAGACTGGCCATCCGCCCACCCATAGACTTCCCGCCAACGGCCAAAACCCCAGTGACATGACGCCGCACTTCGGCATACACCTCACGCCAACACTCCTGCAATTTCCCCGCAGGATTCGGCGGCCGCTTCACCCCATCCACCCGCCGCTGCGCCATATACGCAAACTCAAACCGCAACACGTTCACACCCAGTGCAGCAAGGCGCCGAGCCATATCGTTCATCCAGTCACTGTCCATCGGCGCACCAGCACCGTGGGCGAGGATCAACGTCGCCGTAGCCTCACCACTGGCGGCGTTCCAGAGCCATCCATGATCACGCACGCACTGCGCCCATTGATCCCCGTCAATACTGGCCTTGTGCTGTTTGTCCATGCTTGCCTCGCTTTTAGTCTGCCTATAACTCCAGACGAAGGATTCGCCGCGTCTTTTGCGCGCGCTCACTTCGGCTGAACCGTGGATGGGGAACCATGAACACTTCTATCAGTACCGCCTACAACTACAAGGTGGTCCGCCAATTCGCCATTATGACGGTGGTGTGGGGCATCGTCGGCATGGGGCTCGGGGTTTTTCTCGCGGCCCAATTGGTCTGGCCCGAACTCAACTTCAATTTGCCCTGGACCAGTTTCGGCCGTCTGCGCCCGCTGCACACCAACGCGGTGATCTTCGCGTTCGGTGGCTGTGCGCTGTTCGCCAGTTCGTTCTACTCGGTGCAACGCACCTGCCAGACCCAGTTGTTTGCACCAAAAATCGCCGCGTTCTGCTTTTGGGGCTGGCAGCTTGTAATTCTATTGGCAGCCATCAGCCTGCCACTGGGTTACACCAGCTCCAAGGAATACGCCGAGCTGGAATGGCCGATCGACATCCTGATCACCATCGTCTGGGTCGCCTACGCCATCGTGTTCTTCGGCACGATCATGCAGCGCAAAACCAAACACATTTATGTGGGCAACTGGTTTTTCGGCGCGTTCATCATCACCGTGGCGATTCTGCACATCGTCAACAACCTTTAGTTGCCGTTGATTTTCACCAAGTCCTACTCGGTGTACGCCGTTGCAACCGACGAGATGGTGCAACGGTTGTACGGCCACAACGCCGTAGGCTTTTTCCTCACCGCCGGTTTCCTCGGGATGATGTACTACTTCGTGCCGAAACAGGCAGAACGTCCGGTGTACTCGTATCGCCTGTCGATCGTGCACTTCTGGGCCTTGATCACCCTGTACATCTGGGCCGGCCCGCACCACTTGCACTACACCGCGCTGCCGGACTGGGCGCAGTCGCTGGGCATGGTGATGTCGCTGATTCTGCTGGCACCGAGCTGGGGCGGCATGATCAACGGCATGATGACCCTCTCGGGCGCCTGGCATAAGTTGCGCAGCGACCCGATCCTGCGTTTCCTCGTGGTCTCGCTGGCGTTCTACGGCATGTCGACCTTCGAAGGTCCGATGATGGCCATCAAAACCGTGAACGCCCTCTCCCACTACACCGACTGGACCATCGGCCACGTACACGCCGGCGCTCTCGGTTGGGTGGCGATGATTTCGATCGGCGCGCTGTACCACATGATCCCGAAAATCTTCGGCAAGGCGCAGATGCACAGCGTCGGTTTGATCAATGCGCACTTCTGGCTCGCGACCATCGGCACCGTGCTCTACATCGCCTCGATGTGGGTCAACGGCATCGCTCAGGGCCTGATGTGGCGCGCAGTCAACGAGGACGGCACGCTGACCTACTCCTTCGTCGAAACCCTGGTGGCCAGCCACCCAGGCTTCGTCGTGCGGCTGATTGGTGGGGCGATCTTCCTCAGCGGCATGTTCCTGATGGCTTACAACACCTGGCGCACCGTGCGGGCCTCGCAGCCTGCTGATGTCGTCGCTGCCGCGCAGATGGCCTGAGGAGTCCGCCATGAAACACGAAACGATTGAAAAGAACGTCGGCCTGTTGATGTTGCTCATGGTGTTTGCCGTGAGCATCGGCGGCCTGACCCAGATCGTCCCGCTGTTCTTCCAGGACGTCACCAACAAACCGGTCGAAGGCATGAAGCCCTACACCGCGCTGCAACTGGAAGGCCGCGACATCTACATCCGCGAAGGCTGTGTCGGTTGCCACTCGCAGATGATCCGGCCGTTCCGCGCCGAAACCGAACGCTACGGCCACTACTCGGTCGCCGGTGAAAGCGTCTGGGATCACCCGTTCCTGTGGGGTTCCAAACGTACCGGTCCGGATCTGGCCCGTGTCGGCGCTCGTTACTCCGATGACTGGCACCGTGCGCACTTGTACAACCCGCGCAACGTGGTGCCTGAGTCGAAAATGCCGGCTTACCCGTTCCTCGTGGAAAACAAGCTCGACGGCAAAGACACCGCCAAGAAAATGGAAGTGTTGCGCACGCTCGGCGTCCCTTACACCGACGAAGACATTGCCGGTGCAAAAGATGCCGTGAAGGGCAAAACCGAAATGGACGCGCTGGTGGCCTATCTGCAAGGCCTGGGCACCATCATCAAAAGCAAACGGTGAATTAGATGGATATCGGGATGATTCGTGGCCTGGGCACCGTTGTTGTGATGGTGGCCTTCATCGGTCTGGCGTTGTGGGTGTTCAGCCCCAAGCGCAAGTCGGAGTTTGAAGACGCGACCTTGTTGCCTTTTGCGGATGATCCCGAAGCCATCAAGCACGTCGAGCAAGCTTCTAGGAGTAACAAAGAATGACTACATTCTGGAGTCTGTACGTCACAGTCCTCAGTCTCGGTACGATCTTTTCCCTGACCTGGCTGCTGCTGTCGACCCGCAAGGGCCAGCGCAGCGAACAGACGGACGAGACGGTCGGGCACTCCTTCGACGGGATCGAGGAGTACGACAACCCACTGCCGAAATGGTGGTTCATGCTGTTCGTCGGCACCATCATTTTTGCCCTGGGTTACCTGGTGCTGTACCCGGGTCTGGGCAACTGGAAAGGCCTGCTGCCGGGCTACAACTACCTCGATAACGACAAGCAGACCGCGTTCGCCAACGGCCAGACCGGCTGGACCGGCGTGCACGAGTGGGAAAAGGAAATGGCCCGCTCGGACGCCAGGTTCGGTCCGATCTTCGCCAAGTTCGCTGCCATGCCAATCGAAGAAGTCGCCAAGGATCCGCAAGCACTGAAAATGGGTGGCCGTCTGTTCGCCTCCAACTGCTCGGTGTGCCACGGTTCCGACGCCAAGGGCGCTTACGGTTTCCCTAACCTGACCGACGCCGACTGGCGCTGGGGCGGCGAGCCGGAAACCATCAAGACCACCATCATGGGCGGTCGCCACGCGGTGATGCCGGCCTGGGCTGAAGTGATTGGCGAGCAAGGCGTTGCCGACGTGGCAGCCTTTGTCGTGACCAACCTGGATGGCCGTAAACTGCCGGAAGGCACCAAGGCTGACCCAGCCAACGGCGGCAAACTGTTCGCCGCCAACTGCGTGGCGTGCCACGGTCCGGCGGGCAAAGGCACACCCGCCATGGGCGCGCCGGACCTGACCCACCCGGGTGCTTTCATCTACGGTTCGAGCTTCGCGCAACTGCAGCAGACCATTCGTTACGGCCGTCAGGGCCAGATGCCTGCGCAGGAACAACTGCAGGGCAACGACAAGGTTCACCTGCTGGCGGCGTATGTTTACAGCCTGTCCCACGGGGAAAAAGCACCGGAAGCGAACGCCGAATAAGGCCAACGCTTGAAACAAAAAAGGCCCCGCCAATGAGAATTGGCGGGGCCTTTTTTCATGTTCACATTCATGACTTGAAACGTTTGCTCAATAGACCTGAGCAGCGACGCCCTGTAGGTTTTTCCCACCCCGATGAGCAGCATCGGGCCAACCTTCAAGGATGAAGCCCACATGTCAAAAAATGACGAAGACACACAGCCCAATCAGCCTCAGCCCCATCACGACGATGGAGCAAAACCCGCACAAACGCCTGTACAACCCAAACGTTCTACATCAACACAAACCGGTAACGGTAGCGGCCTTGACGGCCTCGGCGGCGGCCGATTGCCCTGACAGACAGGGCAGCAAAACACAGCGAACATTTACCCGATATCTTGCGCCCCTGCCCTATGGCATGGGCGCTTTCGCCGGTGCCGTTATGACAGTGATAAACCGATCGTCCGCAATCCACCTTTTCGATTGCCGCGCAAACCCCAAGGTAGTAACGTTTCTACACCCGAATCACTGGAGGCCGAAAATGATGGCCATCACGACCATTTCCAGCCGCGAATTCAATCAGGACACCAGTGCTGCCAAAAAAGCCGCACATCAGGGTCCGGTCATCATTACTGATCGTGGCAAGCCTGCCCATGTACTACTGAGCATTGAGGAGTACCAGAAACTGACCGGTAGCCAGACCAGCATCGTCGATCTGCTGGTTATGCCGAATGCGCCTGACATCGAATTCGAACCTGAGCGCGCCGTCATCACCCCTCGCAGCGTGGACCTGTCTTGATGTTTCTACTCGATACCAATGTCGTTTCCGAGTTGCGAAAACCCCAGGCTGACAAGCAAGTGGTGAGTTGGGCAAACAGCATCGCCCCGGCCAGCCTGTATTTATCGGCCATCACCCTGCTGGAGCTGGAAACCGGCATTCTGCGCATCGAACGCCGCGACCCGCCACAAGGAGGGATGCTGCGCAACTGGCTTGAGCGTCACGTCAAACCCGCATTCTCGGGAAGAATCCTCTCGGTCGATACCTTCGTCGCTACCCGATGCGCACAACTGCATGTGCCTGATCGCAGCAATGAATGCGACGCCTTGATCGCCGCCACCGCACTTGTACACGGGCTGACCCTGGTCACCCGTAACGTTGCGGATTTTCAACTCAGCGGCGTTCATTTGATCAACCCATGGATCGCCGCCAATCACTGATCGTAAAAAGCCCCGCCAGATCACTGGCGGGGATTTTTTTTCATGGGCGTTGGGCAAAGATTGAATGCACCGGCGTGGTATCAATCAATGTTCGATTGCGCCATTGATTGTTCTTCACCAGATAGATCTGCAACTGCTTGCGATCTTCGGTAAAACTGGTAACCAGATAGGTTTGCTGAGACGTACTGCCACTCAGGTACATGGGCACGCGGCCCTCCCAATAGGAATCGCCTCCATCCTGATGCAAATGGCCAGCAAAGATCGCCGTCACTTGATATTTGTTGATCATGTCGCGAAAGCGCTTCCGTTGTTCCTGGGTACCCTTGTACTCCAACGGCTTATGCATATTGATGATGATGGCGTACCCCGAGGCTCGCGCCAGTCTGAGGTCCGTCTCAAGCCAGTCCAGCGCATCATTGATTTCAAACGTTGTCGGGTTCAGTGGATGAGCAATGCGAGTCGTATACGTCGGCTCGTTATTGAGCTGAACCATGTGAACTTCGCCAATGGTCTTTGAATAGGCGAGGCTCCCCGAATACGTCTTGCTCAAAAATCCACTGGTGACTCTCAGGTCAAAACTGTCGACTTTGCCTTCATGATGCTCTTTGAACTCGACGATACTTCCCGCCGCACAGCTATTACTAAAACAGTCATCAACATTGTTTTCATAATCGTGATTGCCCAGGCCGTACAAATAATCACCCTTGAAGTGTTTAGTCAGTAAGTCCTTCATGAACGAGCGCTGCCAGCCATGACCAAAGGCGGTTATATCGCCATTGATCATCAGTGGCACCTGGGCTTGCGCGCCATGCTGCTTCCTGAAATCGGCAATACTCGCAAGCTGAGTATCAACCAGCCACTTGGAGCGAGCATCGAATTCCACGGCGGATTCGGCTTCCCGGTTATCTGTCTTGTCTGTCCAGGGGTATTGAGTATCTGACGCAAAAACCATGTGTTTCGGCATTCCCGTTACAGCCTGAGCGGAGGCGACCGAAGCCCATAAACAAACACTCAGTAAAACGTTTGCAAACTTATTAAAAGCCATACTTTAAATTCCATTTAAATTAATCAGTTGCACGCGAGTACATTTCGCGAAAACAGAAGCTATTCGAAAAAACAGAAAACTTCAAAGCGCAAACCAAGAACAATCAAGTAGATATATTTCAGTCGCAGTAAACCTGCTACACCTGTGTGAAGTTAAGTTTTAAAACATTCATCAGCAACTGGTGCAGTTGAAGCCTGAAGATCGCACCGTGCGTGCCCTCGACATTTCTTGAGCGTGCGAAGGCAATGGCTTCGAAACGACCATTCCCTGACGCAATGGATTAGCCGGCACGGCAAAACCGTCCATACTCAACAAGTCAATTGACCTGCATCAGGCTTTGCTGCATTCGCTACACCATTCAGGTTTTTTACCCAACGCGACCAAAGGTCGCACCCTTGAGCCAGAGCGACAGGCGTATCATTGCGCCACTGCTTCGCCCCTTTTTGACCTTGGTTGGCACGTATCGACCGAGGCATTTTTCCACTGCCGTGGGATGCAATGATGAGCAATCAGATTCCGGTACACGACGTCACACCACCGAGCAAAAACGCGAACAACAGCGTTGACCTTTACGCCTCTCGAGAAAAAATCTACACCCGCGCGTTCACCGGCCTGTTCCGCAATCTGCGGATGATGGGCGGCGCGGCCTTGTTCCTGCTGTATTTCGGTACGGTGTGGCTTAACTGGGGCGGCCATCAGGCCGTGTGGTGGAACCTGCCGGAGCGCAAGTTCTTCATTTTCGGCGCCACCTTCTGGCCGCAGGATTTCATTCTGCTTTCGGGCCTGCTGATCATTGCCGCCTTCGGCCTGTTCTTCATCACGGTTTACGCCGGCCGCGTCTGGTGCGGCTACACCTGTCCGCAAAGCGTGTGGACATGGATTTTCATGTGGTGCGAAAAGGTCACCGAGGGCGACCGCAACCAGCGCATCAAGCTCGACAAGGCGCCGATGAGTGCCAACAAGTTGCTGCGCAAGGCCGCCAAACACTCGATGTGGCTGCTGATCGGTTTTGTCACCGGCATGACCTTCGTCGGCTACTTCTCGCCGATCCGCGAACTGGTCTTCGAGTTCTTCACCGGCCAGGCCGATGGCTGGTCGTATTTCTGGGTCGGTTTCTTCACCCTCGCCACCTACGGCAACGCCGGTTGGCTGCGCGAGCAAGTGTGCATTTACATGTGTCCGTATGCGCGCTTCCAGAGCGTGATGTTCGACAAGGACACGCTGATCGTCTCTTACGACCCGCGTCGCGGTGAAAGCCGAGGCCCGCGCAAGAAAGGCGTCGATTACAAGGCCCAAGGCCTCGGTGACTGCATCGACTGCACCATGTGCGTGCAGGTCTGCCCGACCGGTATCGACATCCGCGATGGCCTGCAAATCGAGTGCATCGGCTGCGCCGCGTGTATCGATGCCTGCGACAGCATCATGGACAAAATGGACTACCCGCGCGGCTTGATCAGCTACACCACCGAACACAACCTGTCGGGGCAGAAAACCCATAAACTGCGCCCGCGCCTGATCGGCTATGCCGTGGTGTTGCTGGCGATGATCAGTCTGTTGGTCACCGCGTTCTTCATGCGCTCGCTGGTCGGTTTCGACGTCAGCAAGGACCGCGTGCTGTACCGCGAGAATGCCGAAGGCCGGATCGAAAACGTCTACAGCCTGAAGATCATGAACAAGGACCAGCGCGACCACACCTACGTGCTGGAAGCCGCCGGTTTGCCCGACCTGCGCCTGCAAGGCAAGCGCGAGATCAAGGTCGCGGCCGGCGACATCGTCAGCATGCCGGTCGAGTTGTCGAGCGCCCCGGAACAACTGCCGTCGAGCACCAACGAGGTGAAGTTCATCCTCAAGGATGCCGATGATGACAGCGTCCACGTTGAAGCCAAGAGCCGATTCATCGGCCCACAAATCCGTTGAGAGAACTGAACATGCCCGCAGCAAACGCCGCAAGTCCCTGGTACAAGCACCTCTGGCCATGGATCATCATCGGGATTCTGGCCTGTTCGGTGACCCTGACGCTGTCCATGGTGACCATCGCGGTGAACAACCCGGACAACCTCGTCAACGACAACTATTACGAGGCTGGCAAAGGCATCAACCGTTCGCTCGACCGTGAATTGTTGGCGCAGAATCTGAAGATGCGCGCGGCTGTGCATCTGGATGACTTGACCGGTGAAGTCGATCTGCGCCTGAGCGGGGACAGTCAACCGAAGACGCTGGAACTGAACCTGATCTCGCCGACGCAGCCGGAGAAGGATCGCAAGATTATCCTGACCCGCAGTGAGACCGAAACCGGGCGTTACATCGGTCAGTTGGGTGACAAGGTTGAGGGTCGTCGGTTTGTCGAGTTGCTCGGCAGTCAGGATGACCATGTGTGGCGCATGTTCGAAGAAGAACTGGTGAGCCATGACAAGGATCTGCTGCTCGGTGATGAGCCGCTACAAGGTGCTGAAGACTTGAAGAAGTGAGCCAAGATCAGAAGCCCCTCACCCTAACCCTCTCCCGGAGGGAGAGGGGACTGATCTCGAGCGCTTGCACGCTTTGTGTATGACAGTGACGATGTCAGCGACTGAATCTGTCCTTCCGGCTCGCGCCGATCGGCGCCCTCTCCCCCCGGGAGAGGGCTGGGGTGAGGGCAAGCGGACAACTCCAATGCAAGGGTTTACCCCCTCGACGATGCCATGACCACCCCAATCCCCTGCTACCACTGCGCCCTGCCCGTCCCTGCCGGCAGCCGCTTCACCGCCGTCGTGCTCGGGCAATCCCGCGAATTCTGCTGCCCGGGCTGTCAGGCCGTGGCCGAAGCCATCGTCGCTGGTGGTCTGGAAAGCTACTACCAACACCGCAGCGAAGCTTCCGCCAACCCTGACGCATTGCCGGTGCAACTGACCGACGAACTGGCGCTGTACGACCGCGCCGATGTCCAGCAACCGTTCGTCCGCCATGAAGGCGAACTGGCCGAAACCACGCTGTTGATGGAAGGCATCAGTTGCGCAGCGTGTGGCTGGCTGATCGAGAAACACCTACGCACACTGCCCGCCGTGGCCGAGGCGCGGCTGAATCTGTCCAACCACCGCTTGCACGTGAGTTGGGCCGATGCGCAATTACCGCTGAGCCAGATCCTCGCCGAACTGCGCCACATCGGTTACGCCGCCCACCCGTATCAGGCCGACCGCGCCAGCGAACAACTGGCCAGCGAAAACCGCCTCGCCCTGCGCCAGCTCGGCGTGGCCGGTTTGCTGTGGTTTCAGGCGATGATGGCGACCATGGCCACCTGGCCAGAATTCAATATCGACCTCAGCCCCGAGCTGCACACGATCCTGCGCTGGGTCGCGCTGTTCCTGACCACGCCGATTGTGTTCTACAGCTGCGCGCCGTTCTTCAAAGGCGCAATGCGCGATCTGCGCACGCGCCACCTGACCATGGATGTTTCGGTATCACTGGCGATCGGCAGCGCCTACATCGCCGGGATCTGGACCTCGATCACCGGCGTCGGCGAGTTGTATTTCGATGCGGTCGGCATGTTTGCGTTGTTCCTGCTCGCCGGTCGCTATCTGGAACGCCGCGCCCGCGAACGCACCGCTGCCGCCACCGCGCAATTGGTCAATCTGTTGCCTGCCTCTTGCCTGCGCCTTGATTCCGCCGGCCAGAGCGAACGCATCCTTCTCAGCGAGCTACGCCTCGGCGAGCGGATTCTGGTGCAGGCCGGCTCGATTCTGCCGGCGGATGGCAAAATCATCGACGGCCAGTCGAGCATCGACGAATCGCTGCTCACCGGTGAATACCTGCCGCAACCGCGCATGCCGGGCGATGCGGTCACCGCCGGCACGCTCAACGTTGAAGGCGCGCTGACCGTGGAAGTTCAAGCACTGGGCCAAGACACGCGCCTGTCAGCCATCGTTCGCTTGCTCGACCGCGCCCAGGCGGAAAAACCGCGACTGGCGGAAATCGCCGACCGCGCCGCGCAATGGTTCCTGCTGTTATCACTGATCGCCGCAGCCGCCATTGGCTTGCTCTGGTGGGAGCTGGATTCATCCCGGGCGTTCTGGATCGTCCTTGCCATGCTGGTCGCCACCTGCCCGTGCGCGCTGTCGCTGGCGACACCGACCGCGCTCACTGCCGCCACCGGCACCCTGCACAAACTCGGCTTGCTGCTGACCCGTGGCCATGTGCTGGAAGGCCTGAATCAGATCGACACAGTGATCTTCGACAAGACTGGCACCCTCACCGAAGGCCGACTGGTGCTGCGTTCGATTCGCCCACTCGGCGCGCAGGACAGCGATCAATGCCTGAGCCTCGCCGCCGCGCTGGAAAACCGTTCGGAGCACCCGATTGCCCGCGCCTTCGGCCGTGCGCCGCTGGCCGCTGAAGACGTCCACAGCACGCCGGGGCTTGGCCTCGAGGGGTTGGTCGGCGGACAGCGCTTGCGCATTGGCCAGACGGAATTTGTCTGCGCCCTGAGCGGCGCTACGGCACCGTCGATGCCGGACGAGGCGGGTCAATGGCTGCTGCTCGGCGACACTCAAGGGCCACTGGCGTGGTTCGTCCTCGACGATCGCTTGCGTGATGACGCCCCCGCGCTGCTCGCCGCTTGCAAGGCACGTGGCTGGCGCACATTGCTGTTGTCCGGCGACAGCTCGCCGATGGTCGCCAGTGTGGCGGCCGAACTGGGCATTGATGAGGCTCGGGGTGGTCTGCGTCCGGACGACAAACTGCAAGTCTTGCAGCAACTGCACAAGGAAGGTCGCAAAGTGTTGATGCTCGGCGACGGCGTCAATGACGTGCCGGTACTCGCAGCGGCGGACATCAGCGTGGCCATGGGTTCGGCCACCGATCTGGCGAAAACCAGCGCCGACGCCGTGCTGCTGTCCAACCGCCTCGACGCGCTGGTCCAGGCTTTCACGTTGGCGCGTCGCACCCGTCGGGTAATCATCGAGAACCTGCTGTGGGCTGCGCTGTACAATGGCCTCATGTTGCCGTTCGCCGCCCTCGGCTGGATCACTCCGGTGTGGGCTGCCGTCGGCATGTCGATCAGTTCGCTGACCGTGGTGCTCAATGCCTTGCGCCTGACTCGTTTGCCGAGTCCGCCGCCCGCCAGCACCCGATCGCAAACCCGCCCGCTGCCGGCCTGAGCCGCGCGGACGTCTGGAGTACAGATGCCAGCTCTCTACGTGATGATTCCGGCCGCGCTGCTGATCGTGGCCATCGCCGTGTACATCTTTTTCTGGGCGGTGGACAGCGGTCAGTACGACGACCTCGACGGCCCGGCGCACAGCATCCTGTTCGACGATCAGGATCCGAACCACACGGCGGCGGTGGACGAAGCCAACCCCAACAAACCGGACGACAAGGCCCCACCCCATGCTTGAACTGGCGCCCTTGCTGGTATCGGCATTGATCCTCGGCTTGCTCGGTGGCGGTCATTGTCTGGGCATGTGCGGCGGTTTGATGGGCGCGCTGACCCTGGCGATTCCCAAAGAACAGCGCAGCCGCCGCTTTCGTTTGCTGCTGGCGTATAACCTTGGGCGGATTCTCAGTTACGCCACGGCGGGCTTGCTGATCGGGCTCGCGGGGTGGGCGGTGGCGAACAGTCCGGCGGCGCTGTTCATGCGTGTGTTGGCCGGGTTGTTGCTGATTGCCATGGGTTTGTATCTGGCCGGCTGGTGGAGCGGGTTGACGCGCATTGAAAGTTTGGGGCGCGGGCTGTGGCGCTACATTCAACCCGTCGCCAATCGCTTGCTGCCGGTGTCGAGTCTGCCTCGCGCGCTATTGCTTGGCGCATTGTGGGGCTGGCTGCCGTGCGGACTGGTTTACAGCACGTTGTTGTGGTCGGCGAGTCAGGGCAATGCGCTGGACAGTGCGTTGTTGATGCTTGCGTTTGGCCTCGGCACTTGGCCAGTGTTGCTCGCCACAGGTCTTGCGGCAGAACGCGTCACCGCCATTTTGCGCAAACGCAGCGTGCGCATGGCCGGAGGTTTGTTGGTGATTCTTTTCGGGATCTGGACATTGCCCGGGCCGCACCAGCATTGGCTGATGGGGCATTAAGAGCAAAAGATCGCAGCCTGCGGCAGCTCCTACATTGGAATGTGTCCCCCTGTAGGAGCTGCCGCAGGCTGCGATCTTTTGATCCTGTGCTGTTGATGCAAATCAACAGCCCCATCGCCGCACCCCGATAGACTCGCTCACACTGCCAGCCTATCCGGGGGAATGCCCGCATGCTCGACGCCATTCGTTGGGACACCGATTTGATCCGCCGCTACGACCTGGCGGGGCCGCGCTACACCTCTTATCCGACCGCTGTGCAATTTCACAGTCAAGTCGGCACTTTCGACCTGTTCCATGCCCTGCGTGACAGCCGTAAATCCCTGCGCCCGTTGTCGCTGTACGTGCATGTGCCGTTCTGCGCGAACATTTGCTACTACTGCGCCTGCAACAAGGTCATCACCAAGGATCGCGGTCGCGCGCTGCCGTACTTGCAGCGGCTGGAGCAGGAAGTCCAGTTGATCGCCTGCCATCTCGACCCGGCACAAAAAGTCGAGCAATTGCACTTTGGCGGCGGCACGCCGACCTTTCTCAGCCATGACGAACTGCGTCAGCTGATGGCGCACCTGCGCAAGCAGTTCAATCTGCTGGACGACGACTCCGGCGACTACGGCATCGAGATCGACCCGCGCGAAGCCGACTGGTCGACCATGGGCCTGCTGCGCGAACTCGGCTTCAACCGGGTCAGCATCGGCCTGCAAGACCTCGATCCGGCGGTGCAGCGCGCGGTCAATCGCCTGCAAAGTCTGGAGGAAACCCGCGCGGTGATCGATGCGGCGCGCACCCTGCAATTTCGCTCGATCAATATCGACTTGATCTACGGGTTGCCCAAGCAGACCCCGGAAAATTTCGCCCGCACCGTCGAGGAAGTCATCAGCCTGCAACCGGACCGGCTCTCGGTGTTCAACTACGCGCACCTGCCGGAGCGCTTCATGCCGCAGCGGCGGATCGATGGCAACGAACTGCCGGCGCCTGCGCAGAAACTGGAAATGCTCGAACGCACCATCGAACAGCTCACCGCCGCTGGTTATCGCTACATTGGCATGGATCACTTCGCCCTGCCCGATGACGAGTTGGCGATTGCCCAGGAAGAAGAAACCCTGCAACGCAACTTCCAGGGTTACACCACTCACGGCCATTGCGATCTGATTGGTCTGGGGGTTTCCGCGATCAGCCAGATCGGCGATCTGTACTGCCAGAACAGCAGCGACCTCAACGAGTACCAGAACACCCTCGCTGCCGCGCAACTGGCAACCAGCCGGGGCCTGGTGTGCAACGCCGATGATCGCTTGCGCCGCGCGGTGATCCAGCAACTGATCTGCAACTTCAGTCTGGAATTCGCCGAGATCGAGCAGCAGTTCAACATCGACTTCCAGGGTTACTTCGGCGCACTGTGGCCGCAGCTGCAAGGCATGGCCAGCGATGGTTTGATCGAACTGGATCGCGAGCGGATTGAAGTGTTGCCGGCGGGACGTTTGCTGGTGCGTTCGGTGTGCATGGTGTTCGATGCGTATCTGGAACAGCAGAACCGTCAGCGTTTCTCGCGGGTGATTTAGTTTTTCATCAGCAGCGAACCGACCTTCATATTCTGATCCGCCGTCAGGCCCGACTGCCCCACCACTTTGGACAAGGCCAGGTTGGCGGTGATCAGACCCGTATTCAACGCGGCGATAGCGCCGCGCAGAGCGGCCACCTTGATGATCTTTTCTTCGTTGGAAAGGCGCTTGTCGGCCATGACCGCTTCGATGAGCGCCTTTTTCTCGGCAATCTGCTTTTGCAATTTGCGGATCATTTTCAGCAATTGCTGGATGTTCTCCGGCAACCCGCTGTCTTCGATGTCGCTGTTTTCGCCACCGGTACTGGCAGCCTTTTCAATCGAGGCACCGGACAGCGACACTTTGACGCCCTCGACCAAGGTCGGGGTTGCCTCTTCGGACGAACTTGGATCGCGTGCATTGCCTGACGCCGTTTTAAACGTTTCCGGCATTGCCGCAACGTCGCTGTTACCGGGGCCCAGCGTGCCAATGACGGCCATCGATTCGTTCCTTGTATGCACTTTGATACCTGTTTATCGGCTGCTGGTCCTGTGGCTTTATGGCTGTAGGGCAAAGTCGCCCCAGACTGGCCTGAATGTCCTCCCGTGGGTTACCCTTACGGCTTATGTGTGTTTTCCCACAAGGATCTAAGAAATGTCCGAGCCAGTTAAACTGCGCGCTCACAACCAGGCTCACTGCAAGGATTGCAGCCTGGCCCCTCTCTGCCTGCCACTTTCTCTGAATCTGGAAGACATGGATGCGCTGGACGAAATCGTTAAACGCGGCCGCCCGCTGAAAAAGGGCGAGTTCCTGTTCCGCCAGGGCGACACGTTCGATTCCGTCTATGCAGTACGCTCCGGCGCCCTGAAGACCTTCAGCCTGAGCGACAGCGGCGAAGAACAGCTCACCGGTTTCCACCTGCCGAGCGAACTGGTCGGCCTGTCCGGCATGGACACCGAGAAACACCCGGTCTCCGCCCAGGCACTGGAAACCACCTCGGTCTGCGAAATCCCTTTTGAACGCCTCGATGAACTGGCCCTGCAACTGCCGCAGCTGCGTCGCCAGTTGATGCGCGTGATGAGCCGTGAAATCCGCGACGACCAGCAAATGATGTTGCTGCTGTCGAAGAAAACCGCCGACGAGCGCATCGCCACCTTCCTGGTCAACCTGTCGGCACGCTTCCGCGCTCGCGGCTTCTCGGCCAACCAGTTCCGCCTGAGCATGTCGCGCAATGAAATCGGCAACTACCTCGGTCTGGCGGTAGAAACCGTGTCCCGCGTGTTCACCCGTTTCCAGCAGAACGAATTGATCGCCGCCGAGGGCAAGGAGATTCATATCCTCGACCCGATCCAGCTCTGCGCGCTGGCCGGTGGCTCGATCGAAGGCTGATCTCGATCCGCGGTTGAGCGAAGCGTTTCAGCCGCGGGTATACTGCGCCGTTTGCAGCCCTGCCAGGACACCTCGACGATGGTCTTCGACTCCTTCGACATCAAATCGCTAATCCGCCCCGTGATCGACTTCCCGAAACCGGGCGTGATCTTTCGCGACATCACCCCGCTGTTCCAGTCGCCCAAGGCCCTGCGCCTGGTGATGGACAGCTTCGCCCACCGTTATGTGGAAGCCGATTTCACCCACATCGGCGCGATGGATGCACGTGGTTTCCTGATCGGCTCGGTGCTGGCCTATCAGTTGAACAAGCCGCTGGTGCTGTTCCGCAAGCAAGGCAAACTGCCGGCGGACGTGTTGGCCGAAGGTTACGCGACCGAGTACGGCGAAGCGTTTCTGGAAGTGCATGCTGACAGCCTGTGTGAAGGCGATTCGGTGGTGATGTTCGATGACTTGATCGCCACGGGCGGCACGCTGATTGCGGCAGCCAACCTGATTCGCCGGATGGGTGCGCGGGTGCATGAAGCAGCGGCGATTATTGATTTGCCGGAGCTGGGTGGGTCGCAGCGGCTTGAAGACATGGGCATTCCTACCTTCTGCCTGACACAGTTTGCCCTGACCGATAAATAATCAAGATCAAAAGATCGCAGCCTCCGGCAGCTCCTACATTGGAATGTGCGTTTCCCTGTAGGAGCTGCCGAAGGCTGCGATCTTTTGCCTTTAGAGCCCCATCTGCTTACTGATGATCTCGTTCATCACCTCCCGCGTCCCGCCGCCAATCGACAGAATGCGGTTATCCCGATACAGCCGCTCCACCAGACTCTCGCGCATATAGCCCAACCCGCCAAGAATCTGCACCGCCTCGGTGGTGATCCGGTCCGAGGTGTCCGTGGCAAAGTTCTTCGCCATGGAAATCTCCTTGATCACACTCTGCCCCGCCGCCATTTTCGCCGCTTGCCGGTAAGTGAACTCGCGCGAGACCTCCAGCGCCGTGGCCATCTCGGCGAGGCGATGCTTGATCACCTGAAACTTGCCGATCGGCTTGCCAAACGCTTCACGCTCGCGCGCCCATTTCAGACTCTCTTCCAACGCTAGCTGTGAAGTCATGTTGGCCATCAACGCCAACGCCAGCCGTTCACTCTGAAAGTTACCCATGATGCAGGCGAAGCCCATGTTCTCGGCGCCGATCAGATTGCCCACCGGCACGCGGCAATCGTCGAAGAACAATTCAGCGGTGTCTGACGCCCACCAGCCCATTTTCTTCAACTGCCGGCCGACGGTGAAGCCCGGCGTGCCCTTCTCGATCAACAACAGGCTGATGCCGGCGAAACCCGGTGCACCGGTGCGCACCGCGACGGTGTAGTAATCCGCGCGCACGCCGCTGGTAATAAAGGTTTTGCTGCCGCTCACCCGATAGAAATCGCCGTCACGCAACGCGCGGGTCTGCAGGTTGGCGACGTCGGAACCGCCGCCCGGCTCGGTAACCGCCAGGGCGCTGATTTTCTCGCCGCTGAGCACTTGCGGCACGACGCGGTCACGGACTTCGGGGCGCGCCCATTTGACGATGGGGGGCAGGCCGATATCCAGCGAGCCGAGCCCCGCTACCAGCCCGCCAGAACCGCAGCGCATCAACTCCTCACTGGCGGCGACCTTGGCGAACAGATCGCCTGCATGGCTGCCTCCCAGCGCCTCGGGGTAACCGATGCCGAGGATGCCCGCCGCGCCCGCCTTCAGGTACAGCTCACGGGGGAAGCTTTCGGCTTCTTCCCACTGATCGATGTCCGGCAGGATCTCGCGTTCGACGAAACGTCTGACGCTGTCGCGAACCATTTGGTGGCTGGGGTCGAAGTATTCCTGAAAGGCAGGCATGGGCGAGCTCCACGGAAGGGTTCGCCGAACTTAACCGAGCGCTTGCTTGGTTTACAACCAGATTGTGTGAATCAGCAAAACCGAGTCGCCGCCTTCGCGAGCAAGCTCGCTCCCACAGGGGATTTGTAAACGACACAAAACCAATGTGGGAGCGAGCTTGCTCGCGAAAGCGTCAGTTCAGACGCTGCAAAATCAGAGGGAAATCGGTTTACGCCCGGCAAACGAATGCGCCAGCGTGCCGCCATCGACCAGCTCCAGCTCGCCACCCAACGGCACGCCGTGGGCGATCCGCGAAGCGATCAGGCCTTTGTTGCTCAGCAGTTGTGCGATGTAATGCGCCGTCGCCTCGCCTTCCACTGTCGGGTTGGTCGCAAGGATGACTTCAGCAAAAGTCCCCGCCTCCTCAATCCGCGCCATCAACTGCGGAATGCCGATCGCCTCGGGCCCCAGACCATCAAGCGGCGACAAATGCCCCTTGAGCACAAAGTAACGCCCACGGAAGCCAGTCTGTTCGACCGCATACACATCCATTGGTCCTTCCACCACGCAGAGCAACGTGTCGTCGCGGCGGGTATCGGCGCATTGCGGGCACAAATCGTCTTCGGTCAGCGTGCGGCACTGGCGGCAGTGGCCGACCCCCTCCATGGCTTGGCTCAGGGCCTGTGCCAGACGCAGGCCGCCGCTGCGGTCACGCTCGAGCATCTGCAACGCCATGCGCTGGGCGGTTTTCTGACCCACGCCCGGCAAGGTGCGCAGCGCGTCGATCAGTTGGCGAATCAAAGGGCTGAAGCTCATGGGTAAAAAGTCCGACAAAACAACGAGACGCGGTTTATACCCGCGCCTCTGGC
Organism: Pseudomonas sp. NPDC085632; assembly: GCF_044541255.1. Taxonomy (NCBI): domain Bacteria; kingdom Pseudomonadati; phylum Pseudomonadota; class Gammaproteobacteria; order Pseudomonadales; family Pseudomonadaceae; genus Pseudomonas; species Pseudomonas sp. NPDC085632. The sequence continues at coordinate 21,085 of NZ_JBITSX010000030.1, forward strand.
CAGCGTCAAATACTCAGTCCTGCGCAACCCGCACCACCAGTTTGCCGAAATTGCGCCCTTCAAGCAGACCGATAAACGCTTCAGGCGCCTGCTCCAGGCCTTCGACCACGTCTTCACGGAATTTCACCTTGCCGTCGCGCACCCACGGCACCATGTGACTGATGAATTCCGGCTGACGATCACCGTAGTCATCGAACACGATGAAGCCCTGAATGCGCACGCGTTTGGTCAGCAGTGTGCGTTGCAACATCGGCAGGCGATCCGGGCCTTTTGGCGCCTCGGCGGCGTTGTAACCGGCGATCAGACCGCACAGCGGGATACGTGCCTTGGGGTTGAGCAACGGCACCACGGCATCGAACACATGACCGCCGACGTTCTCGTAATAGATGTCGATGCCATTGGGGCAGGCCTTGGTCAACTGTTCAGCGAAATCCGCAGCCTTGTGATCGATGCAGGCGTCAAAACCCAGTTCTTCGACCACGTATTTGCATTTGTCGGCACCGCCGGCCACGCCGACCGCGCGCAGGCCTTTGATCTTCGCCACTTGGCCGACCACCGAGCCCACCGCTCCGGATGCAGCGGCTACGACTAGCGTTTCGCCTTCTTTAGGTTGACCGATGTCCATCAAACCCATGTACGCGGTCATACCCGGCATGCCCAAAACACCCAGGGCCATCGACGGGCTCGGTAGCCCGGCAGGGATCGGGATGATGTTGCGCCCGTCGCTGATGCTGTGGCTTTGCCAACCGGTGGCGCCGACCACCAGATCGCCCTTATGAAACTTCGGATGACGGGAGTCCTCGACACGGCTGACCGCGCCGCCGGTCATCACTTCGCCGATGTGTACCGGCGCGGCGTAGGACGGAGCGTCACTCATGCGTCCGCGCATGTAGGGGTCGAGGGACAGATAGAGGGTTTTCAGCAGCACCTCACCGTCCGCAAGATCCGGCAGCGCTTCGCGTTCGAGGCGGAAGTTTTCCGGTGTCGGTGCGCCAACCGGGCGCGAGGCGAGAACGAAGCGTTGATTGAGGGTAAGAGGGTCGGACATGTCAGCGTCTCCTGTGAATGATGAATTCAGCGGGTATAGGGAGCAGACCGTAGCGGCTTTTGCGCGTTCGATGTTTATTCAGTTGGCCGGGATTGATCGTTCCCATGCTCCGCGTGGGAACGATCAACCAGAAACAAAAATGCCAGGCGCAATGCCTGGCATTTTGTGTAGCTCATCTGCTGCCGATTGGCGAATCAGAATGGCAGTTTCATACCGGCTGGCAGGTTCATGCCGGCGGTCATGTTGCCCATTTTATCCTGGCTGTTCTTTTCGATCTTGCGCACAGCGTCATTGACGGCAGAAGCGATTACCGCTTCCAGCATCTCTTTGTCGTCTTCGCTCATGCCTTCAACCAGGCTTGGGTCGATGCTGACGCTCTTCACGTCGTGACGACCGGTCATCACCACGGTGACCATATCGCCGCCGGCCTTACCGGTGACTTCGGCGTTGGCCAGTTCTTCCTGCATCTTGGCCATTTTTTCCTGCATCTGCTGCGCCTGCTTCATCAGGCCGGCCATGCCACCTTTCATCATGGGAATCACCTCAAAGTACTTGGATCAAAACAGCGCCCGGCCAGCAAGGCCGGGCACCTTCAGTTATTAGCCCTGGGCGACCAAGGCGTCGACAGGTTCAATAGTATCGTGTCGCACCACCGCGCCGAACTGCTGAACCATCTGCTGGATGAACGGATCACCGTGAATCGACTCCTCCGCCTCGCGCTGACGGTTGGCACGCCGACGGGACGCGGCCTGGGCCGGGGTCTCCTGCTCGGGCTTGATCAGTTCGATGGTCAGGCTCAGCGTGCGACCGTGGAACTGGTTCAAGGCATCGTTCAGGCGTCGCTGCTGCGTAGCGTTGAACAGTGCGCTGTGCGCCGGATCGAGGTGCATCAGCCAATGGTCGCCATCGACGGCGATCAGCGTGCAGTTGGCGGCGATGCTCCCGGTCATGCCGGAGATCGGCAGTTTCGGGAACAGCTCCAGCCATTGCAACGCCAGACCTGTGGCCGGCGCCGCCGCCGGTTCTGGCTCGGGCTCCGGGGCTGGCTCGGCGGCGTGTTCGCTGGCCAGTTCGTCGAGGTAGCTGTAAGCCGAATCCATGTCCGGCTCGATGTAATCCTCGTCCAGCGGCGGCTCGTCGTCCAGGTCCATGCCCGGTGTGGCTGCATCGACCTCGGCGACCGACGGCTCGGGAATCGGCGCGGCGGCCCATTCTGGCGCTTCCGGGACGACGCTGTCCGGGGTCGGCAACGGCATCGGCGGCAACTCGGGTTGCTCGGCGGCGGTTTCCAGTACAGGTTCGACGGCGGGTTGCTGGGCCGGTTCAGGCTCGAGCTCGGCTTCGGGCGCAGTCTCTACCGGATCATTCCACGGCAGGTCGACCACCTCTTCAGCGACGACGGGCACTGGCTCAGGCTCAGGCTCTGGCGCAGCAACAGTAGCAACCGGTGCAGGCTCGGGAGCCGGCGCAGGTGCAGCCACTGGCGCTGGCGCCGGCGCAACCGCCTCAGCGACTACCGGCGCAGGTTTAGGCGCGGCAGCCACTGAGTTTGCGGAATCAACTGTGGCCTGGCTGATCCCCACTGGCTTTAGCGGTTGCCTCGGGGCGTCCGCCGTATCTGCCGGCCGGAAGGCGAGCATTCGCAGCAGGACCATTTCGAAACCGCCGCGCGGATCCGGCGCCAACGGCAAATCGCGGCGACCGATCAAGCCCATCTGGTAATAGAACTGCACGTCTTCGGCCGGCAAGGCCTGCGCCAAGGCCAACACGCGATCGCGGTCGCCATGGCCGTTGTCGACACCTTCCGGCAGCGCCTGAGCGATGGCCACGCGGTGCAGCACGTTGAGAATTTCCGACAGCACGCCGTTCCAGTCCGGGCCTTGCTCGGCCAGGTGACGCACGGCCTCGAGCAATGCCTTGGCGTCACCTTCGATCAACGAATGCAGGACGTCATACACCTGACCATGATCCAACGTGCCGAGCATCGCCCGCACGTCGGTGGCGAGCACCTTGCCTTCACCGAAGGCAATCGCCTGATCGGTCAGGCTCATGGCGTCTCGCATCGAACCGTCAGCGGCGCGACCGAGCAACCACAGTGCATCGTCTTCGAACGGCACGTTTTCGGCGGTCAATACGTGGGTCAAATGCTCGACCACGCGCTCCGGCGTCATGTTCTTCAGCGAGAACTGCAGGCAGCGCGACAAAATCGTTGCCGGAAGTTTCTGCGGGTCAGTGGTCGCGAGGATGAACTTGACGTACGGCGGCGGCTCTTCGAGGGTTTTCAGCAGCGCATTGAAGGAATGGCTGGAAAGCATGTGCACTTCGTCGATCAGGTAGACCTTGAAGCGCCCACGGCTCGGCGCGTACTGCACGTTGTCGAGCAGTTCACGGGTGTCTTCGACCTTGGTGCGGCTCGCGGCGTCGATCTCGATCAGGTCGACGAAGCGCCCCTCATCGATTTCACGGCACACAGAGCACTCGCCGCACGGGCTGGAAGTGATACCTGTCTCACAGTTCAGGCATTTGGCAATGATCCGCGCAATCGTGGTTTTACCCACTCCGCGCGTACCGGTGAACAGGTACGCGTGGTGCAGCCGCTGGCTGTCCAAGGCATTGATCAGAGCCTTGAGCACATGGGTCTGGCCGACCATTTCGCGGAACGAGCGCGGACGCCATTTACGTGCAAGAACCTGATAACTCATCGAAAACCGTCGCAACGAAGGAAGCTGAAGCGGCTAATGCTAGCGGAGCAAGGGCAAAATTGCATCCGGTGTCCTCGTCTAATATGGCTAAGCTGCATCAGCAGAGGCTTTTATCGGCTCGGGATCGGGAATTACCGGAGCGTTTATGCGGTGGGCCGTGGGGGCGTTGCTGGGAATCAGCCTGAACGTGACGGCAGCGGAAACCCCGTTGCGCTTCGCCATGCCTGACAGCTGGGCGATGCCGATGGTGCAATTCGAGCGCGGGCGCCCGACTCAGGGCATCCTTTACGACCTGATGCTCAGCCTGGCCACGCAGGTCGGCGTACCGGCCGAGTTTCACGTCCTGCCCCGCGCCCGCGTGCAGACTTCCATGGAGCATGGCGAAATAGATGTGCGCTGCTATGCCGCGCAGTCGTGGCTGCCGAATCAGTCGGGGGATTACATCTGGAGTCTTCCGCTGTTCTTTCAGCGCGATCTATTGATCAGCCGCCAGGATCAGCCCGCCAGCGCCGACCCCGCGCATTTGCCCCGCCAATCCATCGGCACCGTCCTCGGCTACACCTACCCGACCCTGCAACCGCTGTTTGATGCTGATCGACTGCAACGCGAAGATGCGCGTAATCAGGAGCAAGTGCTGGAGAAGCTGCTGGCCGGGCGTTATCGCTATGCGGTGAGTAATCAGTGGACGCTGGACTGGTTCAATCAACGCTTGATGCCTGAAAAGCAGTTGCAAGGTGTCGCGGTGTTGCAGGAGCAGAAAGTCGGCTGCTATGTGAGGAATGATCCGAAAGTACCGGTGCAGCGCATTTTGCGCACGTTGCTGCGGATGAAAATGTCGGGGGAGATTGATCAGATTATCCGGCTTTACACCGGCTCCCCTGAAGCCACCCCATAACCCCTGTGGGAGCGAGCCTGCTCGCGAAAGCGGTCTCACAGTCAACTTATCTCTGGCAGGTCTGACGCCTTCGCGAGCAGGCTCGCTCCCACAGTTGACTCAGGGCGCTGGGTAAATCGCAGACACAAAAAAACCGCAGTGGGCGAAACCCATGCAGTTCTGGTTGAAGCGTTCGATTGTTCGTTAAGGTGGTAACCCCACCAGCCACACCCCGGCACACAATGTTCCCGCTGTGGCTGCTGCCTTCCGGCTCTGACCAGGTTCACGGGTAATCGTTGCGGGGGGACCGATGGGGTCACCATAACGACGCTTGCCTGTCGGCGAGCCGCGCCATTGTACCTATCTGAGACGAAGTTACAACCGTTGGTTGCAGATTAAAAATATGAACGGGTTCAAGGACATAAAGATCGCAGCCTGCGACAGCTCTTACAAAGCCAGAACCTCATCCGCCCGGCCGCCCGCTTGCTGGATCACCAGATGAATGAAGTGCAGCTTGGCAATCGCTGGCGCCGGCAGCACGAACGGGTAGAAATCCGGCTGGCCCATGCTGCGTGACAACTCATTGAGCATGCCCGCCAGTTCGATCCACGCGTTGACGAACGACAGAAACGCCTCGCCGCCGGGATGCTCCGGGTCGTACAGCGTGCTGGGCGGAAACGGCTGATAGTCGAAATCCATTTCCCGTGCGCTCATGCCAAAGCCCAACGCGGTGTCGACCGCGTCCATCATGTGCAGGTAATGCGCCCAGGTTTCCGCCCAGTCTTCCCACGGGTGCATGGTTGCGTAGGCACTGACGTAGTGCTGCGGCCAGTCGAGTGGTGCGCCTTGTTGATAATGACGATCAAGGGCCTCGGCGTAACTGGTGCGCTCATCGCCGAACAGGCTGCGGAACGAGCCGAGCCATGGGCCGTTGGCGATCAGTCGATCCCAGTAGTAGTGGCCGACTTCATGGCGAAAATGCCCGAGCAGCGTGCGATACGGTTCGTGCATCTGCGCCCTCACCTGCTCGCGGTGGGCGTCGTCGGCTTCCTTGATGTCGAGGGTGATCAGGCCGTTGGCGTGGCCGGTCATCGGCGCGTTGCCTTCGAGGTCGACGCCGATGAAATCGAAGGCAAGGCCGGTGTCTTCATCCACGGTTTTCGGGATGACCTGCAAGCCGAGGGTAATCAATTGCGCGACGAGACGCCGCTTGGCGATTTCGACTTTGCGCCAGCGCTCAGGGTTGTCTGGATCAGACAAGTCAGGGATGGTGCGGTTAAGGCTGCAAGCGACGCACAGGCTGTCGTGGTCGTTGGCCGGCAGCAGCCAGTTGCACGCGGCGGCTGTGTCGAGGTTGGCGCAGCGGCGAAATAGCCCAGCATCGGGATCGGCGTCGAGCGTCCACGTGCCCTCGTATGGCCCCGCTTGCAGCGAAGTCAGGCGACTTTCTTCCGGTTGATAACCGAGCAATGCGTTACAGGCCAAGCATTGGCTGTTGCGAAAGAACAGCGACTGGCCGCAGCGGCACGGCCAGACTTTGCTGTTGCGTGAGGATTCGCCCATGAACGGCGCGATGATGCGAGAACTGAGCTGCTCGAAAAAGCGGTGCATGGCGATCTCTCCCTGGGGCTTGCCAAGACTAGATCATTCCTGCGGGTTGATCGTTCCAACGCTCTGCGTGGGAATGCATCCAGTGACGCTCCGCGTCACAGCGGACGCGGAGCGTCCGGGGCGGCATTCCCACGCGGGAGCGTGGGAACGATCACTCAGGCGGAGATACCGTGGGTTTTCAGGAAGGCGATGAAGGTTTCTTCGTCCATCACCTTCACACCCAGCTCATTGGCCTTGGTCAGTTTGGAGCCAGCGCCGGGCCCTGCGACCACACAATGGGTCTTCGCCGACACCGAACCTGCGACTTTCGCCCCCAGGCTTTCCAGATGCTCCTTGGCGACATCACGGCTCATCAACTCGACCTTGCCGGTCAGCACCCAGGTCTCGCCGGACAGCGGCAAACCTTCGACGACTTTCTTCTCGCTCTGCCAGTGCATGCCGAAATCACGCAGTTGTTTTTCGGACTCTTCAGCTATTTGACGATGCTCAGGAACAGCAAAAAATTCGCGAACCGAATTCGCCTGCTTCTCCGGCAACGCCTGACGCATGTCCAGCCAGTCGGCATTCATCACTGCTTCCAGCGAGCCGAACTTGTCCGCCAGTTTCTGCGCGCCACCCGGTCCCACCGAAGGAATGTGCAGCTTGTCGAGGAAACCACCCAGCGTGGTGCTGGCCGCGAATTCGGCGCCCAGCTCACCCTGATCCTGAATCTGCAAACCATGGCCGAGCAATTCGGTAATCACCTGCTGGTTATGCGCATCTTCAAAGAAGCTATGAATCTCGTGCGCCACTTCCAGCCCCACGTCCGGCAGGTAGGTCAGCACTTGCGGCAGCGCCTGCTGTACGCGCTCCAGCGAACCCAGCGAGCGCGCCAGCACCTTGGCCGTCTCCTCGCCGACATCGGGAATCCCCAGCGCATAGATGAAGCGCGCCAGCCCCGGCTTCTTGCTGTCTTCAATCGCCGCCAGCAGCTTGTTGCTGGAGACTTCGGCAAAGCCTTCCAGATCGACAATGTCATCGAACTTCAGCGCATACAGGTCGGCCGGCGAACTGACCAGACCTTCATCGACCAACTGCTCGACGCTCTTGTCGCCCAAGCCTTCGATGTCCATCGCGCGGCGCGAGACGAAGTGGATGATCGCCTGCTTCAGTTGCGCACCACAGGCCAGACGGCCAACGCAGCGATACACAGCGCCTTCGCTGATGGTTTCCTTGCCTTTGCTGCGTTTGATCAGTTGCGTGCGTTCGACGTGGGAACCGCAGACCGGGCAGCTCTCGGGAATCGCCACCGGCCGTGCGTTTTCCGGACGACGCTCCAGAACCACCTGGACCACTTGCGGAATCACATCACCGGCGCGGCGAATGATCACGGTGTCGCCGATCATCAGGCCCAGACGCGCGACTTCATCCATGTTGTGCAGCGTGGCGTTGGCCACGGTGACACCGGCGACCTTGACCGGTTTCAAACGAGCGACCGGGGTGACAGCGCCGGTACGACCGACTTGAAACTCGACGTCGAGCAGCTCAGTGAGTTCTTCCATCGCCGGGAATTTATGCGCGATCGCCCAACGCGGTTCGCGGGCGCGGAAGCCCAGCTCGCGCTGGTCGGCAATGCTGTTGACCTTGAACACCACACCGTCGATTTCATAGGTCAGCGAGTTACGGCGCGCGCCGATGTCGCGGTAGTAATCGAGGCATTCGTCGATGCCCTTGGCCAGTTTCAGTTCGTGACTGATCGGCATGCCCCATGTCTGCAATTGCTTGAGGTTGCCGATGTGCGTGTCGGCAATATCGTGGGAGACCTGACCGATGCCGTAGCAGCAGAACTCCAGCGGACGGTTAGCAGTGATCTTCGAATCGAGCTGGCGCAGGCTGCCGGCCGCAGCGTTGCGTGGATTGGCGAAGGTCTTGCCGCCGATTTCCAGTTGCGAGGCGTTGAGCCGCTCGAAACCGGCCTTGGACATGAACACTTCACCGCGCACTTCCAGGGTCGCCGGCCAGCCTTCGCCGTGCAGCTTCAGCGGGATGTTGCGCACGGTACGCACGTTGACGCTGATGTCTTCGCCAGTGGTGCCGTCGCCGCGCGTGGCGCCGCGCACCAGCACGCCGTCCTGATAGAGCAGGCTGACCGCCAGGCCATCGAGTTTCGGCTCGCAGCTGTACTCCACCGCCGCACTGCCGCCGAACAGATCGCCCGCCGGCAGATCCAGACCTTCGGTGACGCGGCGATCAAACTCGCGCATGTCGGTTTCTTCGAAGGCGTTGCCGAGACTGAGCATCGGCACTTCGTGACGCACCTGAGTGAACGCGGTCAGCGCCACGCTGCCGACGCGCTGTGTCGGCGAATCGCTGGTGATCAGTTCCGGATTGGCCGCCTCCAGCGCCTTGAGCTCGTGGAACAACCGGTCGTACTCGGCGTCCGGAATGCTCGGCTCGTCGAGGACGTGATAACGGTAGTTGTGCTGATCGAGTTCAGCGCGTAGCTCAAGAATGCGGTTTTTGGCGGCGGTCATGGGGTGTTCTCTCATAAAGCAAAAGAGCAGCCGAGGCTGCTCTAATTCATCTATCTCTGGCAGCAGAAGCAAAAGATCGCAGCCTTCGTCAGCGCCTACAGACATCGCAATCCTGTAGGAGCTGTCGAGTGAAACGAGGCTGCGATCTTTTGATCTTGGCCTTAGCGCTTCTGGGTCAGGGCGCGACGTTCGAATTCGACGATGCGCTGACGGTAGTGTTCGATGGTCTGCGCGGTCAGAACGCTGCGCTGGTCATCTTTCAGCTCGCCGTTCAATTCCTGCGACAGCTTGCGGGCTGCAGCCACCATCACATCGAAGGCTTGCTTCGGATGACGCGGGCCTGGCAGGCCGAGGAAGAAGCTCACCGCCGGAGTGCTGAAATGGTCAATGTCGTCCAGATCAAAGATGCCCGGCTTGACCGCGTTGGCCATGGAGAACAGCACTTCACCGTTGCCGGCCATGCTTTCGTGGCGATGGAAGATATCCATCTCACCGAAACGCAGACCGCTTTCGAGAATGTTCTGCAGCAGCGCCGGGCCTTTGAAGCCAGCGGCATCACGGCAGATCACGCTGATGACCAATACTTCTTCAGCTTGCGGCTGATCCTTGTCGACCACGGCCGGCGACGGCTTGGTGTCTTCTACGAAGTCGTCGTCACGGCTGCTGAAGCTCGGGCCGCCGTCCAGATCCAGGTCGAGGTTCAGGTCACCCTGCGCCGGGCCATTGCTGCCACGCTTGCCACGTTTCGAGCCGGACTCGCGAGGCTCGCGTGCTTCGCGGGCCGGCATGCTCACCGACGGCAGATCGTGTTCGTCCAGCTGTGGTTCTTTATGGTTGTCCAGAACACGGGCCGGGCCCAACAGCTCCGCGCTGGTGTCCTCGTCCGGCAGGTTGGACAGACTTCGGTCAAGACGGAATTTCAGTTTTCCCTTGCCGCCGCGCATACGGCGCCAGCCATCGAAAAGAATACCGGCTATCACAATGATGCCGATGACGATCAGCCACTCGCGCAGACCGATTTCCATGTAATCCCGGGCCTCTATAAAAAATGCTGAAAAATAAGGGGTTTACATTGTGCAAACCGCTTTAAAACGTGGCGCCAACTCTATGTTCTGACAGGCGTTTTGCCCACGTATACGAAAAATTGACATTAAACTAGCACGACCAAAGACAACTTTACACCGTCTGTCTCATTTGGCTTGCGCGAATATGTCGATTGGCCAGCAAGTCGAACGCGGTAAAAAAGTCCTACAGCTCTTAATTACCTTTCCGACACCACGCTGACTCAGGCGTCCACCATCGCCATCGCCTCCTCGACATCCACGGCTACCAGTCGCGAACAACCCGGTTCGTGCATCGTCACGCCCATCAACTGCTCGGCCATTTCCATGGCGATCTTGTTGTGGGTGATATAGATGAACTGCACGGTCTGCGACATCTCTTTGACCAAGCGTGCGTAGCGTCCAACGTTAGCGTCATCCAGCGGCGCGTCAACTTCATCGAGCATGCAGAACGGCGCCGGGTTCAACTTGAAGATGGCAAAAACCAGTGCCAGCGCGGTCAGGGCTTTTTCCCCACCGGAGAGCAAATGGATGGTGCTGTTCTTCTTCCCTGGCGGCTGCGCCATGATCGTTACCCCTGTATCGAGTAGATCTTCGCCCGTCAGTTCCAAATACGCCCGTCCGCCACCGAAAACTTTTGGAAAAAGTGCCTGTAAACCACCATTGATCTGATCAAAGGTATCTTTGAAGCGATTGCGAGTTTCCTTGTCGATCTTGCGGATTACGTTCTCAAGGGTCTCCAGCGCTTCGACCAGATCGGCATCCTGCGCATCCAGATAACGCTTACGCTCGGACTGTTGCGTGTATTCGTCGATGGCCGCGAGGTTGATCGCACCCAGACGCTGAATGCGCGCATTGATGCGTTCGAGTTCTTCTTCGGCTTCGCGTTCACTGGCTTGCGCAGTTAATGTCGCGAGCACGCCGTTTAGATCGTAGCCGTCTTCGAGCAATTGATCCTGTAGAGCCTTGCGCCGCACCGTCAGTGCTTGCCATTCCATGCGCTGCTGCTCGAGCTGACCGCGAATAAGCTGCGATTGCTGCTCGGCCTGGGTCCGGCGTTTTTCCGCGTCGCGCAATTCGCGGTCGGCATCTTCGAGAGCGATCTGCGCAGTCTTGAGTTCTTCGTCGACGGTCATGCGCTTGTCGAGCAGCTCTTCGAGTTTCAGGCGCAGCTCTTCCAGCGGTGCCTCGCCCTCCTCCAGGTTCAGACTCAACTGTTCGCGTTTTTCGGTCAGGCGCTCGGCCTGCATTTCCAGACGCTCCAGGGCCTGGCGCGTGGAGTCGTGCTGCGCGCGCAACGAGCCGAGGCGCACGGCCAATTGATGGGCGTGATCCTTGTGCTGCCGCGCTTCCTGACGCACACGGTCGAGGCGTTCGCGCAGGCTGTCGCGCTGGGCCAGCAGCAACTCGCGCTGCTCGGTGTCCAGCGCCATGGCATCCAGCGCGTCCTGCAATTGCATGCGCGCTTCGCCGATCTGTTCGTGCTCGAGTTCGCGTTGCTCGCCGAGTTCGACCAGCTCTTCATCGAGACGGGTACGACGCAGAGTCAGCTGTTCGGCCTTGGCTTTGCCAGCGGACAACTGCGCTTTCAGTTCGCCTTGCTGACGCGCTTCGTCTTGCAGCAAACGACGCAGATGTTCGCGGCCGTTTTCCTGCTGACGCTGTTGCGCACGCAGGGTTTGCAGACGGGCTTCCATGGCCTCGACCGTGGCTTCTTTCTCTTCGCGCTCAAGGTGCAGCGCTTCGATTTCCTGACCACGGGCGAGCATGCCGCTCTCCGCTTCGCTGGCACGACGCACGCGTAGGAAATGCCGGCCGACCCAGTAACCGTCGCGACTGATCAGACTCTCACCGGCGCTCAACTGACCGCGCAAGGCCAAGGCCTGTTCAAGGCTATCGACCGGTTTGACCTGACCGAGCCACGGCGACAGATCGATCTGCGCGTCGACCTTGTCCAGCAAGCTGCCGGCGACGCGCACGCCATCGCTGGCGGGGCTGAGCAGGCGCAAATCGCCCTGAGTGAACCCGGATAAATCGAAGCCGCTGAAATCGTCGACCAGCACCGCTTGCAGATCGGCACCGAGCACGGTTTCCACCGCCAGCTCCCAACCGGCCTCGACCTTCAGGCCTTCGGCCAGACGCGGGCGCTCGGCGAGGTGGTGTTCCTTCAGCCATTCGGCGGTGCCGGTGCCTGGGTCGAGCGCGGCTTGCTGCAAGGCTTCGAGAGACGCGAGGCGACCGTTGAGGCGCTGCAAATCGCCCTGCGCCTGTTGCTGCGCGGTCAGCGCTTGCTGCAATTCCTGGCGCAGTTGTTCAAGCTTTTCGACCTGCGCTTCTTCGCTGGTCTGCAAATCTTCAAGCGTCGCTTCGGACTCGGCGAGCTGCTCGTTGAGTTCCATGATCGCCGCGTCTTCCGGGTCAGCCGAGAGCAACGCGCGCTCTTCGCCGAGGCGCTTTTGCCGGTCAGCGAGGCGCTCCATGCTGGTTTCCAGCTGCTGAATGCGCGACTGCTGCACTTCGGCCTGACGGCGCGGTTCGGCGGCGGTCAGGTTGAAGGCGTCCCACTGTTCCTGCCAGCCGTGCATGACCGATTCAGAATCTTCCAGCGCCGCAGCGGCCTCTTCGGCAGCAGCGCTGGTGACTTCCTGCTCGGGGGTGAGCATGTCCAGCTCTTCGCCGAGGGTCAGCAGCAAGGTGCGGTCGTGACCCAGGTGCGATTCGGTTTCCAGACGCGCGCGTTCGGCTTCTTTCAGATCGTCCTGCAACTGCCGCAGACGTTGCTGGCCATGCTGGATACTTTGCTCGACCCGGGCGATGTCGCCGCCGACCGAATAGAAGCGCCCCTGCACCAGATTGAAGCGTTCGGACAGGTCATGGTGACCGTCACGCAGGCGTTCGATGGCCGCGTCAGCATTACGCTGCTCGGCGACCAGCGCTTCGAAACTGATTTCCTGGGTGCCGATGATCGACTCGCGCTGACCGACCTGATCATTCAGATCCTGCCAGCGCAGGGCCGACAGTTGCGCCTTGAGCTGACGCTCCTCGGCTTTGAATTCCTGGTACTTCTTCGCCGCTTCGGCCTGGCGGTGCAGGCGTTCCAGCTGACGCTCGAGTTCGTCGCGCAGGTCAGTCAGACGCGCGAGGTTTTCGTGGGTGCGGCGGATACGGTTTTCGGTCTCGCGACGGCGCTCTTTATATTTCGAGATGCCCGCTGCTTCTTCGATGAAGTTGCGCAGGTCTTCCGGCTTGGATTCGATCAGCTTGGAGATCATCCCCTGTTCGATGATCGAATAGCTGCGCGGACCGAGACCGGTGCCGAGGAAAATATCGGTGATGTCGCGACGACGGCATTTGGTGCCGTTGAGGTAATAGGTGGTCTGGCTGTCGCGGGTGACTTTACGGCGAATCGAGATTTCCGCGTAGGCCGCGTATTCACCGAGCAAGGTGCCGTCGGAGTTGTCGAAAACCAGCTCGATACTCGCTTGGCTCACCGGTTTGCGGCTGGTCGAACCGTTGAAGATGACGTCGGTCATCGATTCGCCACGGAGGTTCTTCGCCGAACTTTCGCCCATCACCCAGCGTACGGCATCGATGATGTTCGACTTGCCGCAACCATTCGGCCCGACGACCGCCGCCATGTTACTGGGGAAGTTCACCGTGGTCGGGTCGACGAAGGATTTGAATCCCGCCAGTTTGATGCACTTGAGCCGCACGCTTAGGCAACCGTCAGCGCGGACACCACCAGATCGCAACTGCGCTGGGCGTAAGCCGTCAGCACGATGCGGATCTGCGGCAAATCACGGGCGAGCACGGCGGCCAACAGGCGTTCGAACAGTTCGAGGAACTCGCTCATTGAAGCCTTGCGCTGTTCAAGGGCGAGGAAGTAGGCGCGGCTCATCGCCGGTTGCAGGTTCTCGACCGTTTCTTGCAGGTACGGGTTGTTGGCGAACGGATAGGCAGCGCGCATCACGCTGAAGCTGTCGTCGACAAAGCTGCGGATGTCCTGACGCTCGTAGCTGGCGGTCAGGCGCTGCTGGATCTGCACGAACGGCGCCATGTCCGACTGCACTTGCCAGCCATTGGCCACCGAGTTGCCGAGCAGGATGTACAACTCGCTCATCAGCGTGCACAGGCTCTGCACCTTGTGCGGCGTCAGCTCGGTGACGTGCGCGCCACGACGCGGCAGGATCGCGATCAGGTGGCGGCGCTCAAGGATCAGCAAGGCTTCGCGGACCGAACCGCGGCTGACGTTCAGCGCCAGCGTGACCTTCTGTTCCTGGATGCGCTCTCCTGGCTTCATTTCGCCGCGAATGATGCGTTCGGCGAGGTGGTGAGCGATTTGCTCGGCGAGGCTGTCCGGCGCCTTGAACGTCATGGTTGTCCTTCAAACTCTATCGATCTGCACAAGCGGCGCAGTGTAGCGCAAATGCACGGTCATGGCGGAGTGCCCACTCAGCGGTTTTTGGCACGATTCCCGCAGTTTTCTTTAGAAAACCAAACAAAAAACCAGGTCGACCGATGAGGGTCAATACTGAATAGACACGTTGTTGATCGACGAAATGGATTTTCCTGACCTTTAAGTCAGAAAACCATTGACCGAAAAGTCAGACCTGCTAAATTCGGCTCAAGTCGGTTAACAACAATAATGAGTCTGCGAGGCCTTCCGTGATCCAGTTTTTACTTAACCAGGAACTCCGTAGCGAGCACGCCCTGGACCCGAATCTGACTGTGCTCAATTACCTGCGTGAACACGTGGGTAAATCCGGCACCAAAGAAGGTTGCGCCAGCGGTGACTGCGGCGCCTGCACCGTAGTGGTCGGCGAGTTGCAAACGGATGACGATGGCCGCGAACACATTCGCTATCGCAGCCTCAACTCGTGCCTGACCTTTGTCTCGTCGCTGCACGGCAAACAATTGATCAGCGTCGAAGACCTCAAGCACAAAGGTGAACTGCACAGCGTGCAGAAAGCCATGGTCGAGTGCCACGGCTCGCAGTGCGGTTTCTGCACCCCCGGTTTCGTCATGTCGCTGTTCGCCCTGCAAAAGAACAGCGATGCACCCGATCACGCCAAAGCCCACGAAGCGCTGGCCGGCAACCTCTGCCGCTGCACTGGCTACCGGCCGATTCTGGCGGCTGCCGAACAATCCTGCTGCGGCAAGCAACCGGATCAGTTCGATGCCCGCGAAGCGGAGACCATTGCTCGTCTGAAAGCTATCGCTCCGACCGATATCGGCGAACTGAACAGTGGCGACAAGCGCTGTCTGGTGCCGCTGACGGTCGCCGATCTGGCCGATCTCTACGACGCTTACCCACAAGCGCGCCTGCTCGCCGGCGGTACCGATCTGGCGCTGGAAGTCACTCAGTTTCACCGCACTTTGCCGGTGATGATCTACGTCGGCAACGTCGCGGAAATGAAGCGCATCGACACCTTCGATGACCGCATCGAAATCGGCGCCGCCACCGCCCTCTCCGACTGCTACGAAGCGCTGAACGCCGAGTACCCGGACTTCGGCGAACTGCTGCACCGTTTCGCCTCGCTGCAAATCCGCAACCAGGGCACCCTCGGCGGCAACATCGGCAACGCCTCGCCGATCGGTGACTCGCCCCCGCTGCTGATCGCCCTCGGCGCGCAAGTAGTGCTGTGCAAAGGCGAAACCCGCCGCACCCTGAACCTCGACGATTACTTCATCGATTACAAAGTCACGGCCCGCCAGGAAAGTGAATTCATCGAGAAGATCATCGTCCCGCGCGCCAGCGCCGAGCAGTTGTTCCGCGCCTACAAAGTCTCCAAGCGTCTGGACGACGACATCTCCGCCGTCTGCGCCGCGTTCAACCTGCGCGTCGAAAACGGCGTGATCACCGATGCGCGCATGGCCTTCGGTGGTATGGCCGCAATCCCGAAACGCGCTGCTAACTGCGAAGCCGCGCTGATCGGTGCGCCGTTCAACAACACCGTGATCGAACGCGCCTGCGCCGCACTGGCGGAAGATTTCACCCCGCTCTCGGACTTCCGCGCCAGCAAGGAATATCGCCTGCTCAGCGCGCAGAACCTGCTGCGCAAATACTTCATCGAACTGCAAACACCGCACATCGAGACTCGGGTGACCGCTTATGTCTAACCATCACGGCGTAGAGAAAACTCAAGCTGAACTGGCTGAATTGTTCGCCAAGGATCTGACCTCCGGTGTCGGCCGCAGCGTCAAGCACGACAGCGCCGCCAAACATGTGTCCGGTGAAGCGCAGTACATCGATGACCGCTTGGAATTTCCCAACCAGTTGCACTTGTATGCACGCATGTCGGACCGCGCCCACGCGAAAATCATCAGCATCGACACTTCGCCGTGCTACGCCTTCGAAGGCGTGCGCATCGCCATCACCCACGAAGACGTGCCGGGCCTGAAAGACATCGGCCCGCTGATGCCGGGCGACCCGCTGCTGGCCATCGATGACGTGCAGTTCGTTGGTCAACCGGTGCTCGCCGTTGCGGCGAAAGATCTGGAAACCGCGCGCAAAGCGGCCATGGCCGCGATCATCGAATACGAAGACCTCGAGCCAGTGCTGGACGTGGTCGAAGCGCTGCGCAAACGCCACTTCGTGCTCGACAGCCACACCCATCAGCGCGGCGATTCAGTCTCCGCACTGGCGACCGCTGAACACCGCATTCAAGGCACGTTGCACATCGGCGGTCAGGAACACTTCTATCTGGAGACACAAATCTCCTCGGTGATGCCGACCGAAGACGGCGGCATGATCGTCTACTGCTCGACGCAGAACCCGACCGAAGTGCAGAAACTGGTCGCCGAAGTGCTCGACGTGTCGATGAACAAAATCGTCGTCGACATGCGCCGCATGGGCGGTGGTTTCGGCGGCAAGGAAACTCAAGCCGCCAGCCCGGCCTGCCTGTGCGCGGTGGTTGCGCACCTCACCGGCCAGCCGACCAAGATGCGCCTGCCGCGCGTCGAAGACATGCTGATGACCGGCAAGCGTCACCCGTTCTACGTCGAGTACGACGTCGGCTTCGACAGCACCGGGCGCCTGCACGGGATCAACATGGACCTGGCTGGCAATTGCGGCTGCTCGCCGGACTTGTCCGCCTCGATTGTTGACCGGGCGATGTTCCACTCGGACAACTCGTACTACCTCGGCGATGCGACCATCAACGGTCACCGCTGCAAGACCAACACCGCGTCGAACACCGCCTACCGTGGTTTCGGTGGTCCGCAAGGCATGGTCGCAATCGAAGAAGTGATGGACGCGATTGCCCGTCACCTGCAACTCGATCCGCTCGCCGTGCGCAAGGCCAACTACTACGGCAAGACCGAGCGCAACGTCACCCATTACTACCAGACCGTCGAGCACAACATGCTCGAAGAGATGACCGCCGAACTGGAAGAAAGCAGCCAGTATCACGAGCGCCGCGAAGCGATCCGTCGCTACAACGCCAACAGTCCGATCCTGAAAAAAGGCCTGGCGCTGACCCCGGTGAAATTCGGTATTTCCTTCACCGCGAGCTTCTTGAACCAGGCAGGCGCCTTGATCCACATCTACACCGACGGCAGCATCCATCTGAACCACGGCGGCACGGAAATGGGTCAGGGCCTGAACACCAAAGTCGCGCAAGTCGTGGCTGAAGTTTTCCAGGTGGAAATGGATCGCGTGCAGATCACCGCGACCAACACCGACAAGGTGCCGAACACCTCGCCGACAGCGGCCTCCAGCGGCGCTGACCTGAACGGTAAAGCGGCGCAGAACGCGGCAGAAATCATCAAGAAACGTCTGGTCGAATTCGCTGCGCGTCACTTCAAAGTCACTGAAGAAGACGTTGAATTCCACAACGGCCACGTGCGAGTTCGTGACCATATTCTGACTTTCGAAGCACTGATCCAGCAGGCATATTTCAATCAGGTCTCGCTGTCGAGCACCGGGTTCTACAAGACCCCGAAAATCTACTACGACCGCAGCCAGGCGCGTGGTCGTCCGTTCTACTACTTCGCCTTCGGTGCGGCGTGCTGCGAAGTGATCGTCGATACCCTGACCGGCGAGTACAAGATGCTGCGTACCGACATTCTTCACGACGTCGGCGCCTCGCTGAACCCGTCCATCGACATCGGTCAGGTCGAGGGTGGCTTCATCCAGGGCATGGGCTGGCTGACCATGGAAGAGCTGGTCTGGAACAACAAAGGCAAGCTGATGACCAACGGCCCGGCCAGCTACAAGATCCCGGCCGTGGCGGACATGCCGCTCGACCTGCGGGTGAAACTGGTGGAAAACCGCAAGAACCCGGAAGACACGGTGTTCCATTCGAAGGCTGTCGGCGAGCCGCCGTTCATGCTCGGGATTGCTTCGTGGTGTGCGATCAAGGATGCGGTGGCGAGCCTCGGTGACTACAAGCATCAGCCGCAGATCGATGCGCCAGCGACGCCGGAGCGGGTGTTGTGGGGCTGTGAGCAGATGCGTCAGTTGAAAGCGGTGAAAGCCGTTGAAGCTGAAACCGAGGTTGTTTGATGATCGTTCCCACGCTCTGCGTGGGAATGCAGCCCGCGACGCTCTGCGTCGCATCCTGAACAGCGGACGCGGAGCGTCCAGTGATGCATTCCCACGCAGAGCGTGGGAACGATCTGAGAGGTGTGTATGTACAACTGGATCGACGCCCTCGCCGACCTGCAGAACCAGGGCGAACCCTGTGTGCTGGTGACGATCATCGAAGAACTCGGCTCGACGCCACGCAACGCCGGCTCGAAAATGGTCATCAGCGCCAACCAGAGTTTCGACACCATCGGTGGCGGGCATCTGGAATACAAAGCCATGCAGATCGCCCGCGAGATGCTCGCCAGCGGCAAGCAGGACACTCATCTGGAGCGCTTCAGCCTCGGCGCCAGCCTGGGCCAGTGCTGCGGCGGCGCCACCGTGTTGCTGTTCGAACCGATGGGCCAGGTGCAGGCGCAGATTGCCGTGTTCGGCGCCGGTCACGTTGGTCGTGCCCTCGTGCCATTGCTCGCCAGTCTGCCCTGCCGGGTGCGCTGGATCGATTCGCGTGATGCCGAATTCCCCGAACAGATCCCCCACGGCGTGCGTAAAATCGTCGCCGAAGAGCCTGTGGATGAAATCGATGAACTGCCCGCTGGCAGTTACTGCATCGTCATGACCCACAACCATCAGCTCGACCTTGAACTCACTGCCGCGATTCTCAAGCGCAACGACTTCGCCTACTTCGGCCTGATTGGTTCAAAGACCAAACGCGCCAAATTCGAACACCGTTTGCGTGATCGCGGCTTCGACAGCGGCGTCGTGCAACGCATGCGCTGCCCGATGGGCATCGGCGAAGTCAAAGGCAAACTGCCTGTGGAAATCGCCATCTCCATCGCCGGCGAAATCATCGCCACCTATAACGCCAACTTCGGCCAGCAGACTGCCAGCGCCGAACCGATTGCCAAACTGCTGCCGGTTTCGCGGCGCAGTCAGGCCGCCAAACTCAAAGCCTCAAACTGATTAGAGAACCCTCATGCCTCTGACTCGCAAAGCCTACCGCGCCGCCATCCTGCACAGCATCGCCGACCCTGCCGAAGTCGGGATCGAAGCCTCCTACGAATATTTCGAGGATGGCCTGCTGGTGGTCGATGGCGGCAAGATCAGCGCCCTTGGCCACGCCAGTGATTTGCTGCCGACACTGCCGGCGGACATCGAAATCGAGCACTACCAGGACGCGCTGATTACCCCGGGCTTCATCGACACCCACATTCACCTGCCGCAAACCGGCATGGTCGGTGCCTACGGCGAGCAACTGCTCGACTGGCTCAACACCTACACCTTCCCGTGTGAAAGCCAGTTCGGCGACAAGGCCCACGCTGATGATGTCGCCGACATCTTCATCAAGGAACTGCTGCGCAACGGCACCACCACCGCGCTGGTGTTCGGCAGTGTGCACCCGCAGTCGGTGAACTCATTCTTCGAGGCGGCCGAGAAACTTGACCTGCGGATGATCGCCGGCAAGGTGATGATGGACCGCAACGCGCCGGACTACCTGACCGACACCGCTGAATCGAGCTACGTCGAAAGCAAGGCGCTGATCGAGCGCTGGCACGGCAAGGGTCGTCTGCATTACGCAGTGACCCCGCGTTTCGCACCGACCAGCACCCCGGAGCAATTGACCCTCGCCGGCCAATTGCTGACCGAGTATCCGGATCTGTACATGCAGACCCACATCAGCGAAAACCTCAAGGAAATCGAGTGGGTCAAGGAACTGTTCCCGGAGCGCAAAGGCTACCTCGACGTTTACGATCACTACAAACTGCTCGGCGAGCGTTCGGTGTTTGCCCACGGTGTGCATCTGTGCGACGACGAATGCGCGCGTCTGGCGGAAACCGGCTCGGCGATCTCGTTCTGCCCGACCTCGAACTTCTTCTTGGGTAGCGGTTTGTTCAATCTGCCGATGGCCGAGAAGCACAAACTTAATGTCGGTCTGGGCACCGACGTCGGCGGCGGTACCAGTTTCTCGCTGCTGCAGACGCTGAACGAAGCGTACAAAGTGATGCAGTTGCAAGGTGCGCGACTGAGTCCGTTCAAGTCGCTGTACCTGGCAACCTTGGGAGGCGCGCGGGCGCTGCGTCTGGAAGACAAGATCGGCAACCTGCAACCGGGCTCCGACGCTGACTTCCTGGTGCTGGATTACAACGCTACGCCGCTGCTGAGCTATCGCTTGAAGCAGGCCAACAACATTGCCGAGACGTTGTTTGTGTTGATGACGCTGGGTGATGACCGCACGGTGCAGCAGACGTATGCGGCGGGTGCTTTGGTGCATCAGCGCTGAGTTTTTCCCAAGGCAAAAAAATCCCCCGGCACTTTTCAGTCCGGGGGATTTTTATTGCCTGTCAGCTTGCTATCGCTGGCAAGCCAGCTCCCACAGGGATTTGTGGGGCTTACCAAATCTGCGATACACCGAGAAACCTGTGGGAGCTGGCTTGCCAGCGATTGAGGCGACTCGGTCTGACTTATAGCTTGGCGCTCGGGCGCCCAGGCTTCTTGGTCTGCAACAAATGCGAGAACACCGCATGCAGATCATCCGACGCGCCTTCCTCGTCGAGGTTGAGCTTGCTGTCGATGTGATCCATGTGATGCATCATCAAATTCACCGCCAACTCACCGTCACGTTTCTCGATCGCGTCGATCAACTGGGTATGTTCGTCGTACGAGCAGTGCGAACGGTTGCCGCTTTCATACTGGGCAATGATCAGCGACGTCTGCGAAACCAGGCTGCGCTGGAAGCTGATCAACGGAGCGTTCATCGCCGCTTCCGCCAGTTTCAGGTGGAATTCGCCCGACAGACGAATACCGGCGCCGCGATCACCGCGCGAGAAGCTGTCGCGCTCATCGTTGACCATCTGCCGCAGCTCGGCGATCTGCTCGGCGGTGGCGTGTTGCACCGCCAGCTCAGTGATCGCGCGCTCGACCAGACGACGGGCGAGGAACACCTGACGCGCCTCCTCGACACTCGGGCTGGCGACGACGGCGCCACGATTCGGCCGCAACAGCACCACGCCTTCATGGGCCAGACGCGACAGCGCGCGGCGAATGATGGTGCGGCTGACCCCAAAGATTTCCCCCAGCGCTTCTTCGCTCAATTTTGTGCCGGGCGCCAGACGCTGTTCGAGGATGGCCTCGAAGATATGCGCGTAGACAATATCGTCCTGGGTTCCGCTGCGGCCGGCTTTGCCTGCTCGCGGTTGTTTCTTGAGGGGTTGCAACTGTTCGTTCATGGGCACTCGAGTCGGGAGAACTGCGGCGAATAGACCGTGACTGTAATACGGCACAGTAGGTCGCTGGCAAGTATCGCGTAAAAAACAGCGCGATTGTACACAATGAAAGGTGGCAACACGACTGTACGGCTGTTTGTGACTTCGGCTGTATTGCAACGATCCGTTACGTTTGAGTTTAGGCTTGATCGCAGAATCCGCCGCCAGAACACCACCTCCCCTGTAGGAGCTGCCGAAGGCTGCGATCTTTTGACTTTGATTTTAAGAAGCAAGATCAACAGATCGCCGCCTTCGGCAGCTCATACAAGGGTTTGCGTCATGGCGGACATCTTCATTGGTATAAGGAACACCGCCGTCATGAACGACGCCACGCACACTCAACTGCGCCCACTGGCAGACACCTCGCCTTCAGCCATCGTCGCCGGGTTCATCGCGATGATGACCGGTTACACCAGCTCGCTGGTGCTGATGTTCCAGGCCGGGCAAGCGGCAGGCCTGACCAGCGGGCAGATTTCTTCGTGGATCTGGGCGATTTCGATCGGCATGGCGGTGTGCTCGATCGGCCTGTCGCTGCGTTATCGCACGCCGATCACCATCGCCTGGTCGACGCCCGGCGCGGCGTTGCTGATCACCAGTCTGGGTGGTGTCAGTTATGGCGAGGCCATCGGCGCCTACATCACTTGCGCGGTGCTGGTGACGATTTGCGGGCTGACCGGCAGCTTCGAACGGCTGGTAAAAAAGATCCCGGCGTCACTGGCGGCGGCATTGCTGGCGGGAATTCTGTTCAAGATCGGCAGCGAAATCTTCGTCGCCGCGCAGCACCGCACCGGGCTGGTGCTGGGGATGTTCTTCACTTATTTGCTGGTCAAGCGTCTGTCGCCGCGTTATGCCGTGCTCGCCGCGCTGCTGATCGGCACCGCGCTGTCGGGCTTTATGGGGCTGCTGGATTTCAGCGGATTTCATCTGGAACTGGCAACGCCGGTGTGGACGACACCGCACTTCTCGTTCGCCGCGACGATCAGCATTGGCATCCCGCTGTTCGTGGTCGCGATGACTTCGCAGAACATGCCCGGCATCGCTGTACTGCGCGCCGATGGCTACAACGTCCCGGCCTCGCCACTGATCACCACCACCGGTATCGCCTCGCTGTTGCTGGCGCCGTTCGGCTCGCACGGCATCAACCTGGCGGCTATCAGCGCGGCCATCTGCACCGGGCCGCACGCCCATGAAAATCGCAACAAGCGCTACACCGCGGCGGTCTGGTGCGGGATTTTCTACGGGATTGCCGGGGTGTTCGGCGCCACGTTGGCGGCGTTGTTCGCCGCGCTGCCGAAGGAACTGGTGCTGTCGATTGCGGCGCTGGCGCTGTTTGGTTCGATCATCAATGGTTTGAGCATTGCCATGACCGAGGTGAAGGAACGGGAGGCGGCGTTGATTACCTTTATGGTCACGGCGTCGGGGCTGACGTTGTTTTCCATTGGTTCGGCGTTTTGGGGGATTGTCGCGGGAGTTTTGACTTTACTGATTTTGAATTGGCGTAAAGCTTAAGGTCAAAAGCCCCTCACCCTAGCCCTCTCCCGGAGGGAGAGGGGACTGACCGAGGTGTTTGGAAGACATACGCCGACGTGGGATACCGAGTTGAACTCAGGCTTTGAAAAGCCCACAAGTCGGCTCCCTCTCCTTGGGGAGAGGGCTGGGGTGAGGGGTAGACTCACCACAAATCCCAAACCGAAACCTAAACACCCAAACCCCAGACGAAAAAAAACGGCGACCCTCAGGTCGCCGCTTTTTTCAGTATCACTTAGCCGCGTTGATCGGCTTTTCCGGATACCACACGTCCAGCAACGGGCTGACTTCGTACTTGGTCAGCTCGGAGCGGGTTTTCAACCAGGCTTCAACGGCAGCGCGCTGCTCTTCGTTGACCGAGCCACGCTTCTGCAGGCATACCAGACCGAAGTCGTCGCCGCCAACATAACCCAGACCGTTGGCTTCCATGGCTTCTTTGATGAATGCTTCGAGGAAAGCGTCAATGGCTTCTTCGGACAAGTCTTCTTTGAAGTCCAGGTTCAGTTCGAAACCCAGCTCTTGAAATTCATCAACGCACAGTTTTTTGCGCAGACGCTGGGAACGGTTAGTCGCCATTGGAACAATCCTCTTAAGTAAATACGGCGGGCACTTTACCAGTTTAAGCAATCGATTGCCCGCCTCTCTGGACACGGAGGCCGACCGCCTGTAAAAAAATCAACGAATCGCCACCCCGAGGACGGCACAATCGGTTACACCTTGGGGCATAATGCCGACACTTTCGTGACCACTGAGGACCTTTTCATCCATGTCCTCGTCTTTTTTCCCCTCGGCTGTAGGGTTTTATTTCATATGATCAAATCGTTGCGTCCATTGTTTCTCGCCGGCCTTCTTCTGCCTCTGGCCCTGCCTGTTTCTGCTGCCACCATCAATACTTCCCTCACTCCGAACGTCGAAAAAGCCCTCAAGGCGAGCAAATTGCAGCCCAGCGCCCTGTCGCTGGTGATGGTGCCGCTCGACGGGCCGGGCACGCCGACCGTGTTCAACGCCGACGTGTCGGTCAACCCGGCCTCGACCATGAAACTGGTCACCACCTACGCGGCGCTGGAAATGCTCGGCCCGAACCATCAGTGGAAGACCGAGTTCTACACCGACGGTGACCTCAACGGCGGCATCCTCAACGGCAACCTCTACCTCAAGGGTGGTGGCGATCCTAAACTGAACATGGAAAAACTCTGGCTGCTGATGCGCGACCTGCGCGCCAACGGCGTGACCCAAATCACCGGCGACTTGATCCTCGACCGTAACTTCTTTGTGCAGCCGGTGCTGCCGGAATTCAACGATGACGGCAATGACGAGAACAAGCCGTTCCTGGTCAAACCGGATTCGTTGCTGGTCAACCTCAAAGCCCTGCGATTTGTTGCCCGCAACGATAATGGCCGGGTGCTGATCTCGGTTGAGCCGCCAATCGCCAGCGTGCGCATCGAAAACACCGTTAAAGCCCTGCCTTCCAAGCAATGCACCGGCGGCGTGCGCTACAACCCGGTGCCTGAGGCCGATGGCAGCGTGACCGTGACCGTGGCCGGCCAGTTGGGCGAAGGCTGCAGCTCGCAAACCTACCTGTCGCTGCTCGACCACGCGACTTACACCGCCGGGGCCGTGCGCGCAATCTGGAAAGAATTGGGTGGCAGCATTCAGGGCAAGGATCGTCTGGCCTCGACCCCGAGCAACGCCAAACTGCTCGCGCGTGCCTACTCGCCGGACCTGGCGGAAATCATTCGCGACATCAACAAATACAGTAACAACACCATGGCTCAGCAGTTGTTCCTGAGTCTTGGGCAGAAATTCCGCAATGACGCCGACGGCGACGACGCCAAGGCAGCGCAGCGTGTGGTGCGTCAGTGGATGGCGAAGAAAGGTATCACCGCGCCGCACCTGGTGATGGAGAACGGCTCTGGACTGTCGCGCGCCGAACGGGTCAGCGCCCGCGAGATGGCGAGCATGCTGCAAGCCGCCTGGCACAGCCCGTATGCCGCCGAGTACATCAGCTCGCTGCCGATCGCCGGCACCGACGGCACCATGCGCAAGCGCCTGAAAACAACGGCGATGCGCGGTGAGGCGCACGTCAAGACCGGTACTTTGAACACCGTGCGGGCGATTGCCGGTTTCAGCCGTGATGTGAATGGCAATACCTGGGCGGTAGTGGCCATCCTCAACGACAAGGCGCCGTTCGGTGCATCGTCGGTGCTGGATCAGGTGCTGCTGGATCTCTACAAACAGCCGAAACTGCCGCAGACCGCTTCGGTCCTGTAACGCCGTTCAAGCAACACCACAAAACCCTGTGGGAGCTGGCTTGCCAGCGATTGCGGAATGTCAGTCACTGAATATGCTGACTGAAATGACGCTATCGCTGGCAAGCCAGCTCCCACAGGGGTTGCGGTGTATTGAAGTCAGCTCATCTGTTCGACACGATCGCGCCCGCGCTGCTTCGCCATATACACGCCCGAATCCGCCCGCAACAACAGCGCGTCCGCGCCCTCCCCCGGCCGCCAACTGGCGATACCGAAACTCGCCGTGACCACGCCAACCACGTCCACCGGCGCACTGCGCAAACCCTGCCACAACTCAACCGCCAGCGTGTGCGCATGCTCACCGTCGATGTCCGGGCACAGCACCATGAACTCCTCGCCACCCAGGCGACAGAAGACATCGGTGCGCCGCAGACGATGACCAATCCGCTCACAGACTGCCTGCAACACCCGATCACCCACGGCATGGCCATACTGATCGTTGATACGTTTGAAATGGTCGATGTCGAGCATGATCACCGACAGCTCGCCACCGCCGCGCTCGACCCGGGCCATTTCCGTGGTCAGGCGCTCCTGAAAATAGCGGCGGTTATGAATCCCCGTCAGCGAATCCGTCACCGACAGCGCACGCAGCTCTTCTTCCACGCGTTTCAGATCGGAAATGTCCGAGATGTAGCCGTGCCACAGCACCCCGCCGCCCGGCAACTCTTCCGGCGTCGCTTCACCGCGTACCCAGCGCAGGCCGCGCTCGGGCAGTTGCACGCGATACTCCTCGCGCCACGGACTGAGGCTGTCCGCCGAGGCGCGAATCGAAGACCGCACGCGGGTAATGTCTTGCGGATGAATACGCGTGAAGATCGCTTCGGCGTTGAACAGCAGCACGTCCGGTTCGAGTTCGTAGATCTCACGGATACCGTCGCTGGCGTAGATCACGCTGAAGCGTCCATCGAATTCCATCTTGAACTGATAAATGCCGCCGGGCACGTGTGCACTGAGCTTCTTGAGCAACACATCCCGCGCCGCCAGCACCTCGTGCACGCGCTTGCGCTCGGTGATGTCGATACAGATCGCCAGATGCCCGACCCACAAACCCTGCTCATCCAGTACCGGCGTGGCGAGCATGTTCACTGGCAGATGACTGCCATCGCTGCGCACCAGCGTCCACTCGCGGGCCTCGTGGCCACCGACTTCACCGCCCTCGACCAGCATCGCGTGGCAGGTCGGGATGCTTTTGCCGTAACGCGCACTCAACTCGGCAGCGCGGGCTGTCAGCTCTCGGGGCAGGTGCAGGTTTTCCAGGGTCATATGGCCAACCACGTCGGCACTGGTGTAGCCGAGCATTTGTTCGGCACCTGGGTTGAAGGTGTTGATGACGCCACGCAGATCGGTGGCGATGATCGCCACCTGCGTCGCCGCGTTGAGCACACCACGCAACTGACCGTGGGTACCGCGCAGCTCCTGTTCGCTGGCATGCAACTCCTGCGTGCGCAACTCGACCATGCGCAAGGCGCGCTGACGCTGACTGACCAACACGTAGAGCAAGGCGCTGAGCAGCAGACTGAGCAAGCCACCCAGAATGATTACGCTGCCGACCGACGAGTGATTGGCCTGGACGAACGCGTCGCTCGGCAGAATATCGACCTGATAATCGTGATCGGCCATGCGCACCAGACGCGTGGCGGTCAGGTCACTCGGCGCCGCCTCGTTGGTCGACTCGAACAACACTTCATGCTGATCATTGGTCGACATGTCGAGAATGCGCACCGACAGGTAGTCATGGAATGCGTCCGGTAAACCGTCGGCCAGTAACTGGCGCATGCTGATCACCGCCATCACGTAGCCAAACGACTGCCGCTCGCCATTGCGGCTCACTGGCGCCACCAGCAGCACACCGCGCGCATAGGACGGCTCGATGCTGACCAGATGCATCGGTTGCGACACCGCCAGCCCGCCAAGCTTGTCGGCGCGTTGCAGGGTGTCACGACGCAAGGGTTGCGCCAGCAAGTCATAACCCAACGGTGAGCCAAGCCGACTTTGCGTCTGACTGTAGAGCACCGGCACGTATTGATCGCGTACACCCGCCAGTTGCAGCTCGCCCTGTGCGTTCAATTCACGGAGGGTGAAGTTACTCAGGCCTTCGTCACGCACCCGTTGCTCGAACGCATCGCGCTCGGCACCGCTGACTTTGAGGGCAAACGAATAGGCCTGAGTACGCATTAGTAAGGGTTGGGTGTAACCGTCGAATTCGGTGCGGGACACCGATTCGGAGTTGGCGAAGAAGCGGCGCAGGCCGTCGAGGCGCTGCTCCTGATCCTGAAAGCGTTCTTCGATGCGGCTGTAACGTTCGTTGGCCAGCAGCTGAAAACGCTGGCGGGTTTGTTGCTGAAACTGATTGAGGGTGGCCCAGGCGAGCAGCCCCGTGAGAATCCCGCCGGCGAGCAATACCAGCACCGCGACCAGCCAGGCCGAGACGTCTTCGCTGATGAAACCCAGAATCTTTGGGCGCACGGGGTGCAACGACATAAGGACAACTCACTACGCCAGCATTTACGGGAAAACCCCATTGACCGTGTGTGAGTTATAGCTATTAGCCACTAATTTAGCTAGCGCGGGAGGATCCACGGAGCCTTTAAAAATCAAGGCTCTGTGGATCCAATATCGCAAAGCGTCAACGAGCCGTGATTTTCCAGGCGCGGTGAATCTTGGTGTTACGGGCAAAGTCCGGATCGATGGTCTGCGCGCTGATTTCCTCGACCGCGTAACGCTCGGCGAGGTTTTCCTCCAACTGGAACTTGCGGAAGTTGTTGGAGAAATACAGCACGCCACCGGGTGCCAGACGCGCCATGGCCAGGTCGATCAACTGCACCTGATCACGCTGCACGTCGAAGATGCCTTCCATGCGCTTGGAGTTGGAGAAGGTCGGCGGATCGATGAAGATCAGGTCGTATTCGTCACGGCTGCTTTCCAGCCACACCATCACATCGCCCTGCTCCAGACGGTTCTTGTCCGAGAAGCCGTTCAGCGACAGGTTGCGGCGCGCCCAGTCGAGGTAGGTTTTCGACAGGTCGACGCTGGTGGTGCTGCGCGCGCCGCCCTTGGCCGCGTGCACGCTGGCGGTCGCGGTGTAGCAATACAGATTGAGGAAGCGCTTGCCGGCGGCCTCTTTCTGGATGCGCATGCGCATTGGCCGGTGATCGAGGAACAGGCCGGTGTCGAGGTAATCGGTGAGGTTGACCAGCAACTTCACGCCGCCCTCGCTGACTTCATTGAACTTGCCTTGAGCAGCCTGACGCTCGTACTGCTTGGTGCCGCTCTGGCGCTCGCGGCGTTTGACCACCACGCGGCTCTTGTCGACGTTCAGCGCCTGCGGAATGGCTGCCAGCGCATCAAACATGCGTGCCGAGGCTTTTTCCGGGTCGATGGATTTTGGCGCGGCGTATTCCTGAACGTGCACCCAATCGTGGTACAGGTCGATGGCCATCGCGTACTCAGGCATGTCGGCATCGTAGACACGGTAGCAATCGATGCCTTCGCGCTTGACCCACTTGCCCATCGCCTTGAGGTTCTTCTGCAGACGGTTCGCAAACATCTGCCCGCCTTCGCTCAAGCGCGGCTGCTCGATCACTGGCGCCGGGGCCGGGGTCGGTTTGATCGGGTTGCCGTTCTTGTTGAACTTGCGCTCTTGCGGCTCGTCCGGGGTCTGGTCGTAAGCCGCTTGCTCGCGCTCGGCCTGACGTTGTTCCGGGGTACGACGCTCACCGGTGACGAACTGATCCGGCAGTACTTTGATCAACAGCAGCTTGCACGGCAACGCGCCGTTCCAGAACGAATACTGTTTGTGGCTGCGAATACCCATGCGCTTGCCCAGATCCGGCGCGCCGGTGAACACCGCCGCTTCCCAGTTCAGGCAGGCCTGACGCAGACGTTCGCCGAGGTTCTGGTAGAGGTACAACAGGCTGGCTTCGTCACCGAGACGCTCGCCGTACGGTGGGTTGCAGATCACCAGACCTTTCTGGTTCTGGTCCGGGCGCGGCTCGAAGGTCGCGACTTCGCCCTGGTAGATCTTGATCCACTCGCTCAGGCCGGCACGTTCAACGTTGTTGCGGCCCGGCTGAATCAGACGAGGGTCAGCTTCATAACCGCGAATCCACAGCGGTGGCTTGGCCAGACCGGCGGCGGCACGTTCAACGGCTTCTTCATGGAGTTTTTTCCACAGCGCCGGCACGTGACCGAGCCACGCGGTAAAACCCCACTGCTCACGGCGCAGGTTTGGCGCCATGTCGGCAGCAATCATGCCGGCCTCGACGAGGAAAGTGCCGACACCGCACATCGGGTCAGCCAGCGCGCCGCCTTCGGCGGCAATGCGCGGCCAGCCGGAACGGATCAGGATCGCTGCCGCAAGGTTTTCCTTCAGCGGTGCCGCGCCCTGCTGCAAGCGATAGCCGCGCTGGTGCAGGCTGTGGCCGGAGAGATCGAGGGAGAGAATCGCCTCGCCGCGATCCAGGCGCAGGTGAATGCGCAGGTCCGGGTTGAGCTTGTCGATCGATGGGCGGTCGCCCTGTGGGGTGCGCAGTTTGTCGACGATGGCGTCTTTGACTTTCAAGGCGCCGAAGTGGGTGTTGTCGATGCCTGAGCCATGACCACTGAATTCAACGGCAAGGGTGCCGTCGCTGAGCATGTGATCCTGCCAGTCGATGTCGAGCACGCCGTGGTACAGGTCTTCGGCGTCCTTCATCGGGAAGCGCTTGAGCACCAGCAGCACCCGGTTGGCCAGACGCGACCAGAGGCACAGGCGATAAGCGGTTTCCATGGTCGCCATGCCACGCACGGCGGAAGTGTGTTCGCGTGCTTCTTCAAGGCCAAGCCCGACGGCTTCCTCGATGAGCAGGCCTTCAAGGCCTTTAGGGCAAGTGAGGAAGAGTTCGAAACGGTCGGACATGGTATTTCCAGAGCCTTTGGCTAGTGAATCGGCAACGCATTGCCGATCCGGTTTTCAATCAGGCGCTTTTCTAAAAGAACGCCCGCGTGGCACGAAGGTGTGCCGTTCCATCCCCGCTGCTCGGGTTAAAAGAGCTTAGATGCCGGGACAGATAAAAAAGTTGGTGCAACAAAAAGACTTAAAGCGACCCTTCGTCGCTTTATACCCCAGCGCAAACGTGGGTCATTCTCACTAAAGAATTAAGCCCATCATCCAGCGCGGGGCCGATCATACCGGGGTTTGCTCAATAAACATTCAATAAATACGCAGTTACTTATCGCTATAGCACTCTTTTCGTTACGTCCTTATGACAAAACGGTCATTCCATCGCTGTGACTCATTGGTTAGAACTGAGCACAGGTTGACGTCGCAACGGCGTCAACACCTTGGCTCGCCACGCCGGCAGCGAGCCGCACCATGGCAGGTTGTTTTCTGCCCGACCTCAGTTGAGGTCAACGCGACACAAACAGTCAACAAGTGAGGGAAACACCCTATGAGAAGACTTAAGCGTGATCCGTTGGAAAGAGCATTTTTGCGCGGATATCAATATGGCGTTGGTGGTAAATCCCGTGAGCTTTGCCCATTTACTCTACCGTCGGTACGTCAAGCCTGGATTAACGGCTGGCGAGAAGGACGCGGCGACAACTGGGACGGTATGACCGGCACTGCGGGAATCCACAGACTCAACGAACTTCACGCCGTCGGCTGACACAGGGCATTAATTCCGACACGACAATCTGAATTTGTAACGACTTACCATGCACGTCCTTCCCGGACGGCGGGCTGCGGCCCAGGGGCTCCTTCGAGGAGCCCTTTTTTATGCCTGTCACATTATTTGTGCTGCGCACATACCTGTGGGAGCGAGCTTGCTCCGGGCGGCGTTCCGACGAAAGCGTCGATTCAGTCAATATCTACAGAGACTGGCACACCGCTTTCGCGAGCAAGCTCGCTCCCACAATTGGATCAGCGCAGGGCGGCGATGGCGTCTACCGACTCACGAATCAGCGCCGGGCCTTTATAGATGAAGCCCGAATAGATCTGCACCAGGCTCGCACCGGCCAGAATCTTCTCGGCCGCATGCTTGCCTTCAGTGATGCCACCAGCAGCAATGATCGGCAAACGCCCGGCCAACTCACCGGCCAGCACCTTCACGGTATTCGTGCTCTTCTCACGCACCGGCGCACCGGACAAACCGCCCGCCTCGTCGCCATGCTCCATGCCTTCAACGCCGACACGGCTCAGGGTGGTGTTGGTCGCGATCACCGCGTCCATGCCGGTTTCGATCAGCGCCTGCGCGACCTGCGCGGTTTCTTCATCGGTCATGTCCGGGGCAATCTTGATCGCCAGCGGCACATGTTTGCCATGACGCAACGCCAGTTCAGCGCGGCGCGTGGCCAGATCCGCGAGCAATTGCTTGAGCGAGTCGCCGAACTGCAGGCTGCGCAGGCCCGGGGTGTTCGGCGAGCTGACGTTGACCGTCACGTAGCTGGCGTGGGCATAGACCTTGTCCAGGCAGATCAGGTAGTCGTCGACCGCGCGCTCGACCGGCGTGTCGAAGTTCTTGCCGATGTTGATGCCCAGCACGCCCTTGTATTTCGCCGCAGCAACGCGCGCCAGCAGGTTATCGACACCGAGGTTGTTGAAACCCATGCGGTTGATGATCGCCTCGGCTTCCGGCAAACGGAAAATCCGCGGTTTCGGGTTGCCCGGCTGCGGACGCGGGGTCACGGTACCGATTTCGACAAAACCAAAACCCAGTTGCGCGAAGCCGTCGATGGCCGCGCCGTTCTTGTCCAGACCCGCCGCCAGACCCACCGGGTTCGGAAACTCGAGGCCCATGACCGTCACCGGCACGTTCGCCGGCGCCTTGCACAACAAGCCGTTGAGGCCCAAACGGCCACCCGCGCCGATCAGATCCAGCGACAGATCGTGTGAGGTTTCCGGGGAAAGTTTGAACAACAGCTGACGGGCCAGGGTGTACATGGGCGGCGATGACTCGGGCGGCGAAAAGAGGCGGCGATTATAGCCGGGCATCGACCTGCGGCGCGAGGCGCATGCGCAAATCGAGGTCGCTGGCATATGCCTTGCACTTTCATCGCTATCAGCTTGCAGGCCAATGACGGCTTGCGGGCAAGGACAATGGCGTCGTCCCGGGTTTTGCCTGCGCAAAGTCCGCGACGACGCTTTTTTTCGAGGTAGCGTTGGATGAATGAATCTTCGGCAGGGCCGCTGGCCTGGGTCAACGGCAGCGATGCCCCGGAAAAGACCGCGATCAACCTCGGCTTCATGGCGCTGAGCGACTGCGCCTCGGTCGTCGTCGCGGCCACGCAGGGCTTTGCCCAGCCTTACGGGTTGACCCTGAATCTCAAGCGCCAGAGTTCATGGGCGAATCTGCGCGACAACCTGGTCAGCGGCGAACTCGACGCCGCGCACAGTTTGTACGGACTGATTTACGCGGTGCATCTGGGCATCGGCGGCGTCGCCCCGACCGATATGGCGGTGCTGATGGGTCTGAACCAGAACGGCCAAAGCCTCAACCTCTCCCATGGCTTGCAAAAACTCGGCGTGAGCAGTCCTGAAGCGCTGGACCGCCACGTGCACCAAAGCCGCGCAAAACTGACCTTCGCGCAGACCTTCCCCACCGGCACGCATGCGATGTGGCTTTATTACTGGCTGGCGAGTCAGGGCATTCATCCGCTGCAGGACGTCAACAGCGTGGTCGTGCCACCGCCGCAAATGGTCGCGCACCTGCAAGCCGGGCGTATTGATGGTTTTTGCGTCGGGGAACCGTGGGCGGCCAGCGCGGTGCAGCAGGATCTCGGTTTCACCCTCGCCACCAGCCAGACCATCTGGCCCGATCACCCGGAAAAAGTCCTTGGCTGCACCCGTGAATTTGTCGAGCAATACCCCAACACCGTACGGGCGCTGGTGATGGCGATCCTTGAAGCCAGCCGCTTCATCGAAGAAAGCCCGGAAAATCGTCGCAGCACCGCGCAGTTGCTCAGCGCGCCGGAATATCTGGACGCGCCGCTTTCGTGTATCGAACCGCGTTTTCTCGGTGATTATGCCGATGGTCTCGGCAATCGCTGGCAAGATCCGCACGCGCTGCGTTTTCACGGCAATGGCGAGGTGAACCTGCCGTATCTGTCGGACGGCATGTGGTTCATGACCCAGTTCCGCCGCTGGGGCTTGCTGCGCGAAGACCCGGATTACCTCGCCGTCGCCCGCCAGGTTCAGCAACTGGACGTCTACCGCGATGCCGCCACCGCTGTCGGCGTCGCCGCGTGGGGCACCGACATGCGCAGCAGCCAGTTGCTCGACGGCAAAGTCTGGGACGGCAGCGACCCGGCCGCTTACGCGCGCAGCTTCAAACTGCATGCGTTGAGCGACAACGCCCCTCTTCTAGCCCGCCGCTGACAGGAGACCGCGAACATGTTGCGCATTCTGTTGATCAACGACACAGCGAAAAAAGTCGGGCGCCTGAAAGCAGCACTGACCGAGGCCGGTTTCGAGGTGATCGACGAGTCCGGCCTGACCATCGACCTGCCTGCACGCGTCGAAACAGTGCGCCCGGACGTAATCCTGATCGATACCGAGTCACCGAGCCGCGATGTCATGGAGCAAGTGGTGCTGGTCAGCCGCGACCAGCCGCGGCCAATTGTGATGTTTACCGACGAACATGATCCGGGGGTGATGCGTCAGGCGATCAAGTCCGGGGTCAGTGCCTACATTGTCGAAGGCATTCACGCACAGCGTTTGCAGCCGATTCTCGATGTGGCGATGGCGCGTTTCGAGAGTGATCAGGCGTTGCGCGCGCAGTTGCAGGCGCGTGATCAGCAACTGGCTGAGCGCAAGCGTATTGAGTTGGCCAAGGGGTTGTTGATGAAGATGAAGGATTGTAATGAGGAAGAGGCTTACACCCTGATGCGGCGCCAGGCGATGAGTCGGCAGCAGAAGCTGATTCAGGTGGCGGAGCAGATTATTGCCATGAGTGAGTTGCTCGGGTGAAAGCGCTGACCGCTTGAAAAGCCCCTCACCCTAGCCCTCTCCCAGGGGGAGAGGGGACCGACCGAGCTGTCTGACGTCAAACATCGACCTGAAAGACCGAGTCGATTATGGATTCACAGCAGAAATCACAGGTCGGCGTACTTCGCGAGCATCCCCCAATCAGTCCACTCTCCCTCTGGGCGGTCCGACGTTTCGGGAGGGTTAGGGTGAGGGGCTTTTGATTTTCCGGCTGTTGGCACAAATCTCGCTAAGCATTTCACTCAGGTAACCAACGGCGGTTGCCCCACCCACGACAAAGACGTCGCTCACCCCGTTCGCCCCCTTCGGCGAATCAGGTAGCGGCGTTTTTGCGTTTTGGCCCCACAGACCGGGGCCGGTGGTGCGGCCGTGGCGGCGCCCCACCTGCTGTTGCATGACTCCTTTCGAGACTCTTTTCAGCTGAGGTGCGCGATGAATTCAAGCTTCTGGAAATCCGGCCACACCCCGACCCTGTTCGCGGCCTTCCTCTATTTCGACCTGAGTTTCATGGTCTGGTACCTGCTCGGCCCGTTGGCGGTGCAGATTGCCGCCGACCTGCACCTGACCACGCAACAACGCGGTCTCGTCGTCGCCACGCCGATCCTCGCGGGCGCGGTGCTGCGCTTCATCATGGGCATGCTCGCCGATCGACTGTCGCCGAAAACCGCCGGGCTGATCGGCCAGGTCATCGTCATCTGCGCATTGTTCGGCGCCTGGAAACTCGGCATCCACAGTTATGAACAGGCGCTGATACTCGGCCTGTTCCTCGGCATGGCCGGCGCCTCGTTTGCCGTCGCCCTGCCGCTGGCTTCGCAGTGGTACCCGCCGCAGCATCAAGGCAAAGCCATGGGCATTGCCGGTGCGGGCAACTCCGGCACTGTGTTCGCCGCGCTGCTCGCACCGGTGCTGGCCGCTGCGTTCGGCTGGAGCAATGTTTTCGGCTTCGCGTTGATTCCGTTGATCCTGACGTTGGTGCTGTTTGCCTGGCTGGCGAAAAACGCCCCTGAGCGGCCGAAAGCCAAAGCCATGACCGACTACTTCAAAGCCCTGGGCGACCGCGACAGCTGGTGGTTCATGTTTTTCTACAGCGTGACCTTCGGCGGCTTCATCGGCCTGGCCAGCGCCCTGCCCGGCTACTTCAACGATCAATACGGGCTGAGCCCGGTGACCGCTGGCTACTACACCGCAGCCTGCGTGTTCGGCGGCAGTTTGATGCGGCCGTTGGGCGGCGCCCTGGCTGACCGTTTCGGTGGCATCCGCACCTTGCTGGCGATGTACACCGTCGCTGCCGTCTGCATCGCTGCCGTCGGCTTCAATCTGCCAAGTTCCTACGCCGCGCTGGCGCTTTTCGTCTGCACCATGCTCGGTTTAGGCGCAGGCAACGGCGCGGTTTTCCAACTGGTGCCGCAGCGTTTTCGTCTGGAGATCGGCGTCATGACCGGTTTGATCGGCATGGCCGGTGGCATCGGCGGCTTTGCCTTGGCCGCCGGCATGGGTGCGATCAAACAAAGCACCGGCAGCTATCAACTGGCCCTGTGGTTGTTCGCCAGCCTCGGCGTGTTGGCATGGTTTGGCCTGCACGGCGTCAAGCGTCGCTGGAGAACCACTTGGGGTTCGGCGGCGGTGACGGCGGCGCGGGTCTGAAACGTCGATGGCCCTGCAACTGAGTTTTGCCGAAGCCAGCGCCACCGGCCCGCGTGCGGAGAATCAGGACGCTTTGCGCCTGGTGACGCCCGCTCCGGTGTTGGCGGCGAGCAAGGGTTATCTGTTCGCCATCGCCGATGGCGTCAGCCAATGCGCCGATGGCGCACTGGCTGCGCGTTCGACCTTGCAAGCGCTGGCACTTGATTACTACGCCACGCCGGAAACCTGGAGCGTGGCACAGGCGCTGGACCGTCTGCTGCTCGCGCAAAATCGCTGGTTGCAGGCCAATGGCGGTGGCCAGCCATTGCTCACCACGGTCAGTGCTTTGGTCATGCGCGGTCGGCGTTTTACCCTCGCTCACGTCGGCGATTGCCGGGTGTATCGCTGGCACGACGATAGTTTGCAGCGGATCTCTGAAGATCATGTCTGGGATCAACCGGGCATGCAGCATGTGCTCAAGCGTGCATTGGGGCTGGATCAGCATCTGGTGCTGGATTTCCTCGACGGTGAACTGCGTGACGGTGAAAGCTTTGTGCTGCTCAGTGACGGCGTCTGGTCGACTTTGGGTGACACCGCGATTGCGGCGATTCTGCGTGACCAGCCGGATCTGAGCAGTGCTGCGCAAACGCTGGTCAACGCGGCGCATCTGGCGGGGAGTCAGGACAATGCCAGTGCGATGCTTGTGCGGGTCGATGCCGTCGGCGAGGCGAACATTGGTGATGCGCTGATGCATTTGCAGCAGTGGCCATTGCCGCCGCCGCTGAAACCTGGCCAATCGTTCGAAGGCTGGCAGGTGCAGGGGATTGTCGCTCAGAGCCAGCAATCGCTGCTTTATCGCGTCGTCGACGCTCATGACCAGACTTGGTTGCTGAAAACATTGCCTGCGCGGCTGGCGGATGATCCTCAAGCCGGACAAGCCTTGTTGTCGGAAGAATGGTTCCTCAAGCGTGTGGCCGGGCGACATTTTCCTGAAGTCCACATGTGCAGCCAGCGTCAGCATTTGTACTACGTGATGCGCGAATATTCCGGAAAGACCTTGGCACAGCTCGGGCCTTTACCCTTGGCGCAATGGCAGGACATCGCCGAACGTCTGCTGCGCGCGGTCGGCCTGCTGCATCGGCGACAGATTCTGCACCGGGACATCAAACCGGAAAATCTGCACGTGGGCGACGACGGCGAATTGCGCCTTCTGGATTTTGGCCTGGCGTATTGCCCGGGCCTGTCCGAAGACGCGCCATCGACGCTGCCGGGCACTCCCAGCTATATCGCCCCGGAAGCGTTTCGCGGCGATCCGCCGAGTGCGCAGCAGGATTTGTACGCGATCGGTGTGACCCTGTATTTCCTGCTGACCGGGCATTTTCCTTATGGCGAGATTGAAGCGTTTCAACGGCCGCGATTTGGTCTGCCGGTGAATGCCTGCCGTTATCGGCCGGATCTACCGGAATGGTTGGCACAGAGTCTGGAGCGTGGCGTGGCAACTGATCCGCAACAGCGTTTTGAAACGGCTGAAGAGTGGTTGTTGGTGTTGGAACAGGGCGAGCGGCGGAGTTTGAGCGTGCGGCCTCGGCCATTACTGGAGCGTGAGCCGTTGAAGGTTTGGCGCACCATGGCGTTGTTGGCGTTGCTGGGAAATCTGGTGCTGCTGGTTGTGTTGTTTCACAGTTGAACCGCATCGCGCCATTCGCGAGCAAGCTCGCTCCCACAGGGATTTTGTGAACGACACAGATCCCCTGTGGGAGCGAGCTTGCTCGCGAAGGCGCCCGCCCATACACCACAAATCCATCGGTCTGAATGCCCCACGAACGAGCAACCCGCCTCGATTCAGTGCAAAAAATCACCTTCAAAAACTACCAAACCCCAATAAACCCGCCACCGTCCCCACTTGGCACAACCACTGCATTACCCCACTCAACACACACATAAAGCCCAGCCTTCAACGACGAACGCTGCGCTTCCCGAGAGAACGGGACCAGGACAAAGGCGTCCTCGCTAGGCAACTAGCGGGACGCCTTTTTTTGTTTGCGCAAAATTTCTCGAGCAAGGCCTGACTGCCCACAAGAGGCCAGCCGCAGCTCCCCGGAGAACCTGATGAAAAAACTCAAACTGGTGATGATCGGCAATGGCATGGCCGGGGTCCGCACCCTCGAAGAACTGCTCAAGCTGAGCAACGAACTGTACGACATCACCGTCTTCGGCGCCGAACCGCACACCAACTACAACCGCATCCTGCTCTCACCGGTATTGGCTGGTGAGCAGACCTTCGAAGAGATCGTCCTTAACGACCTCGACTGGTACCTGGAAAACCACATCAAGTTACTGCTCAACCGCAAAGTGGTGGAGATCGACCGGGTCAAACGCCGGGTGATCGCCGAGGACGGCACGGAGGCCGAATACGATCGCCTGTTGATCGCCACCGGTTCGACGCCATTCATCCTGCCAATCCCCGGCAACACCCTGCACGGCGTAATCGGTTACCGCGACATCGCCGACACCCAGGCGATGATCGACACCGCAAAAACCCATAAACACGCGGTGGTCATCGGTGGTGGCCTGCTCGGTCTCGAAGCCGCCAACGGCCTGATGCTGCGCGGTATGCACGTCACCGTGGTGCACATCGGTGAGTGGCTGCTGGAACGGCAACTCGACAAAACCAGTGGCCAACTGCTGCAAAGCGCCCTCGAATCCCGTGGCCTGCACTTCCGTCTGTGCGAACAGACCCAAGCCCTGCACGACGCCGGCAATGGCCGGGTCGGCTCGGTGCAGTTCAAGAACGGCGACATCATTCCCGCCGATCTGGTGGTGATGGCTGCCGGCATTCGCCCCAACACCGAACTCGCTGAGAAGGCCGGGATCCCGTGCAATCGTGGGATCCTGGTCAACGACACCCTGCAAACCTATGACCCGCGTATTTATGCCATCGGCGAGTGCGCCAGCCATCGCGGCATTGCCTACGGCCTGGTCGCGCCGCTGTTCGAGCAGGCCAAGGTTTGCGCCAACCACCTCGCACAATTGGGCTTCGCCCGTTATCAGGGCTCAGTGACGTCGACCAAATTGAAAGTCACTGGCATCGACCTGTTTTCCGCTGGCGACTTCATGGGCGGCGAAGGTACGGAAACCATCACCCTCTCCGACCCGATCGGCGGCGTGTACAAAAAACTGGTGATCAAGGATGACGTGCTGGTTGGCGCCTGTCTGTACGGCGATACGGCAGATGGCGGTTGGTATTTCCGCCAGATTCGTGAGAATCACGCCATCGGCGAGATCCGCGATCACTTGATGTTTGGCGAAAACGCCTTGGGAGACGTAGGACATCAGGGCCAGGACAAAGCCATGGTCATGGCCGACACCGCTGAAGTCTGCGGCTGCAACGGCGTGTGCAAAGGCACCATCGTCAAAGCCATTCAGGAACACGGCCTGTTCAGCGTCGACGAGGTGAAGAAGCACACCAAGGCCGCCAGCTCCTGCGGCTCCTGCGCCGGGCTGGTCGAACAGATCCTGATCAACACCGTCGGCGGTGCGGCCGACGTCAAACCGAAAAGCGAAAAAGCCATCTGCGGTTGCAGCGACCTCAACCACGGGCAGATTCGCCAAGCGATCCGCGCAGAACATCTGCTGACCATCGCCGGCACCCTGAGCTACCTCAACTGGCGCACGCCGAACGGCTGTGCAACATGCCGCCCTGCCCTCAACTATTACCTGATTTCCACTTGGCCCGGCGAAGCCAAGGACGATCCGCAATCGCGCCTGATCAACGAACGCGCGCAC
The DNA here is from genome assembly GCF_044541255.1 of Pseudomonas sp. NPDC085632. Taxonomy (NCBI): domain Bacteria; kingdom Pseudomonadati; phylum Pseudomonadota; class Gammaproteobacteria; order Pseudomonadales; family Pseudomonadaceae; genus Pseudomonas; species Pseudomonas sp. NPDC085632. Next base: position 60,891 of record NZ_JBITSX010000030.1, read on the forward strand.
GCCAACATCCAGAAGGACGGCACCTATTCGGTGGTGCCCCGCATGTGGGGCGGCGTGACCAATCCGTCGGAACTGCGGCGAATTGCCGACGTGGCCGACAAGTACAACGTGCCGATGGTCAAGGTCACCGGCGGCCAGCGCATCGATTTGCTCGGCATCAAGAAACAGGACTTGCCCGGCGTCTGGAAAGATCTCGACATGCCATCCGGGCATGCCTACGGCAAATCCATACGCACCGTGAAGACCTGCGTCGGCAGTGAATTCTGCCGCTTCGGCACGCAGAACTCGACACAACTGGGCATCGAGCTGGAACACGACCTGTTCAACATGTGGTCGCCGCACAAAGTGAAACTCGCTGTCTCCGGATGCCCACGCAACTGCTCGGAAGCGGGAATCAAAGACGTAGGAATCATCGGCGTCGACTCCGGTTGGGAGATGTACATCGGTGGCAACGGCGGGATCAAAACCGAAGTCGCCGAATTCTTCGTCAAGCTGAAAACCGCCGAAGAAGTGCGCGAATACAACGGCGCGTTTCTGCAGTTGTATCGCGAAGAAGCCTTCTACCTCGAGCGCACCGTGCACTACCTGCAACGGGTCGGCATGGAGCACATCAAGAAAGCCGTGCTGGAAGACCCCGAGCGCCGCAAAGCCTTGAACGAGCGCCTGCAATTCTCCCTGTCGTTCGAACAGGATCCGTGGAAAGAACGCCTGGCGCAGCCGCAACTGAAGAAAGAATTCGACGTGATCCCTGTGAAAAACCTGGAGGTGCCGGCATGAACTGGCTCGACATCTGTGCCCTCGAAGAGATCAACGCCCTCGGTTCGCGGATCATTGCGGGGCCGAAAGGTGACATCGCGATTTTTCGCACAAGCGACGATGAGGTTTTCGCCCTCGACGACCGCTGCCCACACAAGGGTGGGCCGTTGTCACAGGGTTTGATCTACGGCAAACGCGTGGCCTGTCCACTGCACAACTGGCAAATCGACCTCGAATCTGGCGAAGCTCAGGCGCCGGACATCGGTTGCGCGCACCATCACCCGGCACGGGTCGAAAACGGTCGTGTGCAACTGGCCCTGCGGGACGCCATCTGATGAACCGCCAGACGACCGCCTCGACCTGCTGCTATTGCGGGGTCGGCTGCGGCGTGCTGATCGAGCATGACGGCGAGCGCATCCTCGGCGTCAGCGGCGATCCGGCGCATCCGGCCAACTTCGGCAAACTGTGCAGCAAAGGCTCGACCCTGCACCTGACCGGCGACCTCACAGCTCGCGCGCTGTACCCGGAACTGCGCCTGGGTAAAGGTCTGGCGCGCAGCCGTACGGATTGGGACACCGCGCTGGAACACGCTGCCAACGTGTTCGCCGAGACCATTGCCGAGCACGGCCCGGACAGCGTCGCGTTTTATATCTCCGGGCAGTTGCTGACCGAGGACTACTACGCCTTCAACAAACTCGCGCGAGCACTGGTCGGGACCAACAACATCGACAGCAATTCGCGCCTGTGCATGTCCTCAGCCGTGGTCGGCTACAAGCGCAGCCTCGGCGCCGACGCCCCGCCGTGCAGCTATGAGGATCTGGAACTCAGCGATTGCGTGATGATCGTCGGCAGTAACATGGCCTACGCCCATCCGGTACTTTTCCGTCGACTGGAAGAAGCAAAATCCCGCCGCCCACAGATGAAAGTCATCGTCATTGATCCACGGCGTACCGACACCTGCGACCTCGCCGATCTGCACCTGGCGCTTCTGCCCGGTACCGATGTCGCTTTGTTTCATGGGATTTTGCACCTGTTGTTGTGGGAAGACTGGATTGATCGCGACTTCGTCAAAACGCACACCGATGGCCTCGCCGAACTGAAGAACCTGGTGCGCGATTACACCCCGCAAATGGTTTCGCAGTTATGCGGGATCAGTGCCGAACAACTGCAGCAGTGCGCTGAATGGGTGGGCACTTCGCCGAGTTTTCTGTCGCTGTGGTGCATGGGCCTGAACCAGTCCACGGCTGGTAGCGCAAAAAACAGCGCGTTGATCAATCTGCATCTGGCCACCGGGCAAATCGGCCGTCCGGGTGCAGGACCTTTCTCCCTCACCGGTCAGCCGAATGCAATGGGCGGGCGCGAAACCGGCAGTTTGTCGAATCTGTTGCCAGGACATCGAGACGCGGCCAACCCTGAACACCGCGTCGAAGTGGCGGCTTATTGGGGTGTGGATCAACTGCCGGGTAGCACTGGTCTCAGCGCCATCGAACTGTTCGAGCAAGTGCGCAGCGGCAAGATCAAGGCGTTATGGATCGCCTGCACCAACCCCGCACAATCGATGCCGGATCAGAGTGCGGTGCGCGCGGCGCTGGAAGCTTGCCCGTTTGTAGTTCTGCAAGAAGCCTTTCGCACCACCGAAACCGCAGCGTTCGCCGATCTCTTGCTACCCGCCGCCAGTTGGGGCGAGAAGGAAGGCTCGGTGACCAACTCCGAACGACGCATTTCCCACGTACGCAAAGCCATCCTCCCACCGGGCGAAGCGCGGCCGGACTGGGCGATCACGGTAGATTTCGCACAACGTCTGGAGAAACGTCAGCGCCCCAACGAGCCGAGCCTGTTTGCGTTCACCCAACCTGCGCAGTTGTTCGATGAATTCAAAGGCCTGACGCAGGGTCGTGATCTGGATATGTCCGGGATCAGTCATGCGCTGATCGACGAGATCGGGCCGCAGCAATGGCCCTTCCCTGTCGGAGCGCGGCAAGGAACGCCACGACTGTACGAGGACGGGATTTTCCCTACCGCCAACGGACGCGCTCAGTTCATCTCAGACCCGTATCGCGCCGCCAAAGAACAGCGTGATGCGCGTTTTCCACTGACGTTGATCACTGGACGTCTGCGTGATCAATGGCACGGTATGAGCCGCACCGGTACGGCGGCGCAATTGTTCGGGCATGTCAGCGAAGCGGTGTTGAGCCTGCACCCGGACGAACTGCGCCGGCATCGTTTGCAGCCGGGTGATCTGGTCAACCTGAAAAGTCGTCGCGGTGCGGTGATCGTTGCGGTCGGCAGTGATGACAGCGTGCGTCCGGGACAAGCGTTTCTGCCGATGCACTGGGGTGACCGTTTTCTCAAGGGCGGTGTAAACAGTCTGACCCTGCCGGCCTTTGATCCATTGTCGAAACAACCGGAACTCAAACACAGCGGTGTGCGTCTGGAACCGGTGAATCTGCCGTGGCAACTTTTCGCACTGATTGAGGGCGATGTTCAACGGCATTTCGAGACGCTACGACCGCTCTGTGAGGCATTTTCCTACGTGAGCCTCAGCCTTGTCGGACGTGAACGATCGGCGTTGCTGATACGCGCTGCCAGCAGCGAGGCACCGAATGCGCAATTGCTCAATGAGATCGACCGATGCCTGTCACTGATCGACGGGCCGGTACTGGCTTACGACGATCCACGCCGGGCCATTGGCAAGCGCGTGCGCATTGAAAACGGCCGGATCACCGCAATCCGCCTGGCCGGCGAAACCCTCGCCCGGCATTGGCTGCAAGGGTTGTGGCTGGAAGGCCGCGCGGACGAACAACTGCGGCGCTGGTTACTGGCACCGATGAGTGCGCCGCCGGGCAGTGCCGGGGCGCAGATCGCTGCGGATAAAACCCTGTGCAACTGCAAGAACGTCAGCCTCAACGCGGTCTGCGCCGGCATTCGCCAAGGGCTGGATCTGCAAGGTTTGAAAAACAATTTGGGCTGCGGCACGCAATGCGGCTCGTGTGTCCCGGAAATAAAACGCTTGCTGGCTGCCGATGTGCAGCCAGTTGCCGTCATCTGATGAGGAAAACACCATGAGTGCAAAAGTCTGGCTGGTGGGTGCAGGTCCTGGTGATCCCGAATTGCTGACCCTCAAAGCGGTGCGGGCCCTGCGCGAGGCCGATGTGGTGCTGATTGATGATCTGGTTAACGACGCGGTGCTCGAACACTGCCCTGGCGCGCGAATCATTGCCGTGGGTAAACGCGGGGGTTGCCGCTCGACACCGCAGGCGTTCATTCATCGACTGATGCTGCGCTATGCCCGCCACGGCAAGTGTGTGGTGCGGCTCAAGGGTGGCGATCCGTGCATCTTCGGCCGAGGTGGCGAAGAGGCACAGTGGCTGCGTGAGCGTGGCGTCGAGGCGGAACTGGTCAATGGCATCACCGCCGGGCTGGCCGGGGCGACGCAGTGTGATATTCCGCTGACGTTACGCGGGGTGGCGCGCGGGGTGACGCTGGTGACTGCGCACACTCAGGACGACAGCCAGTTGAACTGGCAGGCACTGGCGCAAGGCGGCACGACGCTGGTGATTTACATGGGCGTTGCCAAGCTGGGCGAGATTCGCGATCAGTTGCTGGCGGGCGGGATGGCGGCGGATACGCCGGTGGCGATGATTGAAAATGCATCGTTGCCACAGCAGCGGGAATGCCGGAGTGATCTGGCGAGTATGAGTGATGATGCGTGTGCGTTTGGATTGAAAAGCCCGGCGATTCTGGTGATCGGGGCGGTGGCGGCTGTTGTTGAAGATCAAAAGATCGCAGCCTGCGGCAGCTCCTACTTTGGATCTGCATTGGTCCTGTAGGAGTTGCCGAAGGCTGCGATCTTTTAACGCTTCAAAGCCAAATCGCAGGCAAAGAAAAGCCCGGCCTAAGCCGGGCTTTTCTCAGAGCGGCAGCTAATTACTTAGCTTGAGCTTCAACCTGCGCTTCTACGCGACGGTTTACAGCGCGGCCAGCTTCAGTTTTGTTGTCAGCAACTGGGCGGGATTCGCCGTAGCCAACAGACTGAACGCGGGACGATTCAACACCGTACTGGTTGGTCAGAACTTGATTAACGGCGTTTGCACGACGCTCGGACAGTTTCTGGTTGTAAGCGTCAGGACCGACGGAGTCAGTGTGACCTTCAACAGTAGAGTTGGTGGA
>NZ_JBITSX010000030.1:65825-66495 GCF_044541255.1 Pseudomonas sp. NPDC085632
CCGTCAGCGTCACCAGTTACGTTGGCTGGGGTGTCCGGGCACTTGTCAACGTTGTCGCAAACGCCATCGTTGTCGCTGTCGGAGCAAACTTCAGCTGGTGCTGGAACTGGAGCAGCAGCAGGCTTGGAGCCGCCACCGAAGTTCACACCGATACCAACGCTAGGAGCCCACTCGGTGTCGCCCTGGTCGATGTTGTACTGAGCTTCAACGCCGGCACGGGCGTAGAAGTTCTCGGTGAAGTACAGCTTGGCACCAGCGCCCAGGTTGGCGAAGGTGGAGCGGTCACGACCGCCGGAACCGTTCTGACCGATGCTCTGATCGGAGAAACCAGCCGATACGTACGGACGCAGCATATCGCCTGGGTTGTTGAAGTGGTACAGAGCGTCCAGAGCGGTGTTCGCGCCCTTGATGTTACGACCGTCGTCGGAACGCACGTTGTGCACTTCGTCGTAGCCCAGACGCAGTTCAACGTCGTCGGTCAGGAAGTAACCGATCGAGCCGCCGAACAGGTTGCCGTTGTTCTTGAAGTTACGAGCGCTGTCGAATTGCTCTTTCTTTGCGAAGCCTTCGATTTCAACTGCGCCTTGGCCTTGTGCCAGAGCGCCGAACGAAGTGGCGGCAATCAGAGAACCAATGGCCAAGCCCAACGTGTTTTTCAGTTTCATCCGTT
>NZ_JBITSX010000031.1:0-65946 GCF_044541255.1 Pseudomonas sp. NPDC085632
CGGAGTCAGCGGTGAAAGCGCCTGCAGTGATCAGGCCTTGTTTTTCGCCGGTAACCGACATGTACGCTGGTGTTGCCATGGGGTGCTCTCCTTGCTTGAAAGACATACCTCACAGGCACCATTGCCTGAAAGGATGGCTATGCGCCATCAAACTTCATGCCAGCTTTTATGCAACCCATACAGATCAAGGCCTTGAGCGCATCAGCTCGTTCTTTCCTGTCGCTAAGCCAATGAAAAACAAGGGAAAGTGCGCAATTTCTTGCGCAGTGGTGTGCAAGAAGTTGCGCACTTGGCTGGAGGCCACGAGCTACGCGGCCTGCAGAGACCTACCCGGGTAAAAACAGGCAAGGCACTGCGCAACTTCTTGCGCACTTGCCCGTGGATGGATAAAGAAGAGCGCTAGATCAAAAGATCGCAGCCTTCGGCAGCTCCTACATGGGAAACCGCTACCCATAAGGAAAGCGCCGCCGAAGGCCGCGATCTCTTTGCTTTTTGAACCCCTGAGCTATCCTGCTGCCCACTAAAAGGTACCGACACATTCAGCAAGGAGGTTTGCATGCGTACCCTCGAACTGGCCGGCGTTCAGGTTCCGATCATTGGCCAAGGCACCTGGCGCATGGGCGAAGACCGCTCGGCGCACAAGCGTGAAGTGGCGGCGTTGCGCACGGGGATCGAGCTGGGCATGAGCCTGATCGACACGGCGGAAATGTACGCCGAGGGCGGCGCCGAATCGGTCGTTGGCGAAGCCATTGCCGGCCTGCGCGATCAGGTATTTCTGGTGAGCAAGGTCTACCCGCACAACGCCAGCCGCAAAGGTATCCCGCAAGCCTGCGAACGCAGTTTGCGGCGGCTCGATACCGATTACATCGACCTCTACCTGTTGCATTGGCGCGGTCAGTATCCGCTGGAAGAAACCGTCGAGGCGTTCGAACGCCTGCGCGAGGACGGCAAGATCGGCCGTTGGGGCGTGTCGAATTTCGATGTCGACGACCTCGAAGAACTCTCAAGCTCGGCCTGTGCGACCAATCAGGTGCTGTACAACCTGGAAGAGCGCGGCATCGAGTTCGATCTGCTGCCGTGGTGCCAACAGCAGCGAATGCCACTGATCGCCTACTGTCCGATTGGCCAGGGCGGCGCGATGCTGGCTGAACCGCTGCTGAATGAAATTGCCGCTCGTCATGGTGTAACCCCCGCGCAGGTTTCGCTGGCGTGGATTCTGCGTCAGGATGGCGTGATTGCGATTCCCAAGGCTGTACGGCCGGAACACGTGCAACTCAATGCACAAGCCGCGCAACTGCAACTGGAAGCCGGGGATCTGGCGGCGCTGGACCAGGCGTTTCAAGCGCCACAACGCAAGCAGCGGCTGGCCATGGTTTGAGCCAGCGGCTGGCGAGGGCTTCGCGATGAGAAGCACTGATCAGTACGACCCGTTCAACCTGCAACGTTTTGTCCTGGCCCAGGATCCAGTGTTCGAGCGCGTGCAACGCGAACTCGATGAGGGCCGCAAACGCAGCCACTGGATGTGGTTTGTCTTTCCGCAGTTTGCCGGGCTTGGCGGCAGTGAAATGTCCCGGCGCTTCGCCATCGGCTCAGCCGAGGAAGCCCGGGCTTATCTGGCCCATGAGTTGCTCGGCGCACGGCTGCGCACCTGCACGCAGCTTGTGCTTAATGTGCCACAGCGCTCGATCGCGGAGATTTTCGGCCATCCCGATGACCTGAAATTTCATTCCTCGATGACGCTGTTCGCTCAATTTGCCGCTGAAGACAGCGTGTTCAATCAGGCGCTGGAGCGCTACTTCCACGGCATTCTTGATGAGTGGACGCTGCAACTGCTCGACTCAAAACAGGCCCAGTTGCCCCCCGATCAGGGTTGAGAAGTCGTCGTCGACAAACGGCAGAATCGCATCCGCGACGGGTTGCAGTTGCCGGGTGATGTAGTGGTCGTAGTCGATGGCCGCACGGCGCACTTCCAGCGGTTCCGGGCCGGCCAGGGTGATGACATAGCTGATCCAACCACCGTTCTGGTATTGCCGTGGCCGCCCGTGTTGCGCGTTGTAGTCGTCGGCCAACCGCGCCGCGCGCACGTGCGGCGGGACATTGCGTTCGTAGTCGTCAAGGGTGCGGCGCAGGCGTTTGCGGTAGATCAGGCGATCATCGAATTCACCGGCGAGGGTTTTGCGCACGTAGTCGCGCACGTAATCCTGATAGGGCTTGCGCTGGAAGATCCGCTCGTAGAGTTCCTGCTGGAATTGCCGGGCCAGCAGCGACCAGTCGGTACGCACGGTTTCCAGACCTTTGTAGACCATTTCATCGCTGCCGTCGGCACGGGTGACGAGGCCGGCATAACGTTTTTTGCTGCCCTCCTCCGCGCCGCGAATGGTCGGCATCAGAAAGCGTTTGTAGTGAATTTCGAATTGCAGTTCGAGGGCGCTTTCCAGGCCGTATTCATCTCGCACATGCGCGCGCCACCAGTCGTTGACGTGCTTGACCAGCGCTTGACCGATGGCCGCCGCCTCTTCCTGTCCGTGCGGGCGACGCAGCCAGACGAACGTCGAGTCGGTGTCGCCATAGATCACCGCGTGGCCCTGCTCTTCGATCAGCTTGCGCGTGCGCAGCATGATCTCGTGGCCGCGCAGTGTGATCGATGAGGCCAGCCGCGTATCGAAGAAGCGGCAGCCGCTGGAGCCGAGCACGCCGTAGAAGGCGTTCATGATGATCTTCAGTGCCTGCGACAGCGGCGCGTTGTGCTCGCGCTTGGCGGTCTCGCGGCCCTCGGCAACGCGCGAGACAATCGACGGCAGGCAATGCCGGGTGCGCGAGAAACGCGCGCCACGGAAGCCCGGCACCGAGTCGGCGTCGTCCGGGTGTTGCAACCCTTCGATCAGGCCGACCGGGTCGATCAGAAAGGTACGAATGATTGATGGATAAAGGCTCTTGTAATCGAGCACCAGCACCGACTCATACAGGCCCGGTTGCGAGTCCATGACGAAACCGCCGGGGCTGGCCTGCGGCGGATTGGTGCCCAGGTTCGGCGCGACGAAACCCTGGCGATGCATCAACGGCATATACAAGTGCGTGAACGCCGCCACCGAGCCGCCGCTGCGATCCGCCGGCAAACCGGTGACGCTGGCGCGTTCGAGCAAAAAGGTCAGAAGCTCGGTCTTGGCGAAGATCCGCGTGACCAGTTCGCAGTCCTTGAGGTTGTACTTGGCCAGCGCCGGTTTGTCCTCGGCGAACATGCGGTTGATTTCATCCATGCGCTGGTACGGGTTGTCGATGGCTTTGCCTTCGCCGAGCAACGTCTGGGCGACGTTTTCCAGGCTGAACGAAGGGAAACTCCAGGTCGCCGAACGCAGGGACTCGATACCGTCGATGATCAGCCGCCCCGCCGCTGAGGCGAAGTAGTGATTGCGGCTGCCGTGTTCGCGCCATTGCATCTCTTCGCCGCCACGACCGATCTTCAGCGGCACACCAAGGCGCCGCGCGTGTTCGTGGAGGATGCGCAAATCGAACTGCACGACGTTCCAGCCGATGATCGCGTCGGGGTCGTGGCGGGCGAACCAGTCGTTGAGTTTCTTCAGAATGATCGTGCGCGAGTCGCAGTATTCGAGGTCGAAATCGACAATGCTGTCATCGCCGTTCGGCGCACCGAGCATGTACACCTGACGTTCGCCGCAACCTTCCAGGGCAATCGAATACAACTCGCCGGTTTCGGTGGTTTCGATGTCCAGCGAGACCAGCCTTAGCGTCGGCCGATATTTGGGGTCGGGTTTGAGCTGGGCGTTGAGCAATACGCCGTCGGCATCGGGCGTGCCGCTGAACCGCACCGGTGCGGTGATAAAACGCTCCATCAGGTAGCGTTCCGGCGGGCGTACGTCGGCTTCGAAGACGTCGACCCCGTTGCGGTTGAGCGCGGTTTCCAGGCGCATCAACTGACCATGTTGCTGGCAATACAGACCGAGCACCTGGCGATGTTCGAAATCCTGCAGGGCCAAGGGTCGCAGTTCGACATTCTTTTCGTCGTGCAACAGGCGTTCGGCCGCTGCGCGCTGCTCGGCGGGAATAAACGCCACCGACGGCTGATGCGGCAAACGCACACGGCGCGGCCCGGCGTCGGTCGCCAGCCAGAACTCGACTTCGGTGCCGGCCGGTGTATCGCGCCAATGCCGGGTCAGGACGAAGCCCTGCGGTAAATCCACCACTGCAACCTCAGGAATTGAATCAGAAGGGCATTCTACGCGGCATTGCGTGGGATGACCCTGACGATAAATCGGCGCCAACCACGGAAAAACCCGGCAAATGACGTTTTTTGCGTGCTATCTGCCGCTTTGCCACCTTGCCCTGCGCGCTTGCGTCTACGATGCTTGGATAACAACGACAACACCTGAGTAACCGCCATGAAGACCGTCGCCCAACTGCTCAAGCTCAAAGATCAGAAAAATCAGGAAGTGCACCAGATCAAACCTGATCACATGGTGCTCGAAGCGCTGATGAAGATGGCCGAAAAAAACGTCGGCGCCTTGCTCGTGGTCGAAGACGACAAAGTGGTCGGCATCATCAGCGAACGCGACTACGCGCGCAAACTGGTGCTGCATGGCCGCTCATCCGTGGGCACGCCGGTGCGCGACATCATGGTGGCGAACGTGATCACCGTCGATACCCATCAAACCGTCGACACCTGTCTGGGCATCATGTCGGACAAACGCCTGCGCCACTTGCCGGTCGTGGAGAACGGCAAGTTGATTGGCTTGCTGTCGATCGGTGACCTGGTCAAGGAAGCGATTGCCGAACAGGCGGAGCTGATCAAGCAGCTGGAGCAGTACATTCGCGGGGAATAACTCTCCTTTACCGAGATCGTTCCCACGCTCTGCGTGGGAATGCCTCTTGTGACGCTCTGCGTCACGCTTTGGGACGCGGAGCGTCCCGGGCTGCATTACCACGCGGAGCGTGGGAACGATCATCGTCGGTCAGGACGGCCAATGCCGGGCGAAGACCGGCGCCAGCACCGGGTGCCGATCAATCCGCTGCAACCACGCATAAAACCCCGGTCGCGCCTGACGCAAATGCTCGCGGCTGCCCGCCCAGCGCGTCACCACCGCCGCCAACACATCCAGCGCCCCCGGTGTTTCGTCATCCAGATACAACTCGGCGGAAAACTGATCGGCAAACACCTCCCAACTCCAGTGCAATCGCTCACGCGCGCCGGCCACCAGATTCTGCCGCGAGGCTTCGTCGGGTATCAGCAGCCAGCGCTCCGGATAATCGATGACGCCGATCGCTGCGTAGCAATTGCTGACGATGTAGACCAGACCGCGAATCGCCTGATCGCGATCCTCCGCTTTGGCTGGCAGCAGGCCGGACTTGGGAAACGTCAGGCCCAGATGAATCAGGATCGCCGCACTCTCGGTGATGGCGCTGCCATCGGGCAGTTGCAAAGTGGGTATCTGCTTCAGTGGATTGAGCTGCGCCAGCGCCTCGGCGGCTTCGGTGCTGGCTTCGATATCAATGAAGCGGTAAGCGATCTGGCACAGTTCCAGCGCCGCTTCGATGGCGGCTGCGCCTGAGTTTCTGTGCCCGTAGAGCTGGTACATATCCAATCCCCCCCGAAAAGGCCATTGCCACAGGGTAGATGGCTGTAGCGTGGGCGTAGAAATAATCTGCCTGTGTATCGGTTTTGGCACGGTTTTCCCATGCACTCGCGACTTGCGAATTCAAACCTCGCAAAACAGCGCTGGCGGTGCCCATCCCGCACCAAGAGCAATCATCGAACGCTATCCGCGTTCTTGTAAGGTGCGATACCGAACCAAAAGTTCGCGTATCCGAGCTGGCAACAAGGAGTTCACCGCGTGAATCTTCAAACGCTCTGCCGCATCACAGCCTCTTTGCATTTATCCGTTCGCTGCCGAGTTCATTCGAACAGTCCCGGCGACCAACGCCTTTACTTTATTACCTGACTCCACAACCACGCCTGTGATCGGCAATGATTTATTCGCCGACCATGGAGTGCTATTTATTTTTTAAATACAACTCACAAAGTTATTGCACAACCAATGCATCAAATGAACGCAAGCAGGATTGTCGAACAATAACTTTCAGCGATTTTACAAGCGCACCAAAACAGCTCCAGCGACTTGGACTAAACAGCACAGCAAACATTGAGTTCATTTAAACAAGAACAAGGAACATGCCCGTGACCCGCTAAAACATTGACCTGCACCAAATCGGTCCGCCGCGCACCAGCAAGTACCTGGGCCGCAAGTCACGACGCCGCTCTATCCCGCCATTCAGCGGGATACCGCGTACAGCCTGACTCGCCTCTGAAAAAGCTCCGCCAACAGGAGTAACGGGAGTCTGTGCGCCGGATAAAAACCACGGTACTGGCGAAACTTATATAAATGCGACATGAGTAACACTCATGAAATAACCACTCTACATTTCGGCAACATCTGGCACAGCCGTTGCAAAACAGAACTCGAGCAATCAATTGTAGGAGCTGCCGAAGGCTGCGATCTTTTGATCTTGATCTTGATCTTTAAAGGCAGAATCAAAAGATCGCAGCCTTCGGCAGCTCCTACATAGAACAACACCAGGGAACGGCTGATGAACAGACGAAGTCGATGGCGCTAAGCCAGTAAGTTTGCACAAGCCTTGTTAACCGGATAGTTCAACTATCGGCTTCTGCACACCTTGAAGAAAGTTGCACCCACCCACTCGAACATCCCCTGGATGTTCGGACGGCACCTTATTGCCCTTCATCAACCCGAGGGAGCTTTAATGAACGATGCGGTAAAGCACAGAACCCTGCCGGGGCCGTTGCGGGAAGCGCCAGTCCCGCCGCTACCGGGCAGGCCGGCGTTTAAAGCCAATACCTCGCAACCCGGTGGTTTGAATAAACAGCAGATGGTGTTGCTCGTGGCTGTGTCGGCGCTGATACATGGCGGCGCCTGGTGGTTTCTCCAGCAGTCCAGAACCGAGCCATTGCCAACGCCGCCGCAGATTCCGGAAATGACCGTCGAGCTGACCAGCCCGACGCCACCTGCTCCGCCGACCCCGGAACCGCCACCTCCTCCGCCACCGCCGCCGGAACCTGAACAACCGGTAGAAGACGAGGACGCGGTCAAGCCGCCACCGAAACCGGTGGAGAAGCCCAAGCCGATCGAAAAACCGAAACCGGTCGAGAAGCCGAAACCGGTGAAAAAGGTCGAGCCGCCGAAAGCCCCACCCGCCCCGGCACAACCGGCCGCTCCTGCTGCACCGGCGACACCTAGCGCACCGCCGGCCCCTGCCGCTGCGCCGGGTCCGGTCAAGGAATCGGCAGCGATCTCCGGCCTCGCCAGCCTCGGCAACCCGCCACCGGAATACCCCTCGCTGGCCCTGCGACGCAACTGGGAAGGCAGCGTGGTGCTGCGCATTCAGGTGCTCGCCAACGGTCGCGCCGGCTCGGTGACGGTGACCAAATCCAGCGGCAAGCCGCAACTGGATGACGCCGCCGTTGCCGCCGTGAAGAACTGGAAGTTTATTCCGGCCAAACGCGGTGACACGCCGATCGACGGCTTCGCCACGCAGACCATCGATTTCAAATTGCCGCAATAACCGAACGCTCAATCAACGCACAACCGAATAACGCAAGCGAGGTATCACCATGAACGATTTGTCTTCGATGATTGTCCCCGGCGTGCTCTGGGGTCTGGTGCTGTTTTCCGTGGTCAGCTGGGCGATCCTGCTGGTCAAGTCGGCGCAGTACCTGCGGCAGAAAGCGCAGAACAAACAATTCACCAAGGCTTTCTGGGGCGCACCGGATCTGCTTACCGCCGCCGAACACGCCAGCCAGTACCCGGGCTCACTGGCGCGCATCGCCAGCAGCGGTTTCGAGGCGCTGCTGGTGGAAGATTCGCCGCGCACTACGCAACAACTGGCGCACACCATCAACCGCTCGGATCGTCTGGAACGCAACCTGCGCCAGCAGATCCAGAAGGAACGCCGCTCACTGGAAAACGGCCAGGCGATCCTCGCCAGTATCGGCAGCACCGCGCCGTTCATTGGTTTGTTCGGCACCGTGTGGGGAATCATGGAAGCGCTGAAAAGCATCGGCGAAACCGGTTCCGCCAGCCTTGAAGCGGTCGCGGGGCCCATCGGTCACGCGCTGATCGCCACCGGCGTCGGCATCGCTGTCGCGGTGCCGGCGGTGCTGATTTACAACTTCTTCCTGCGCCGACTGAAACTGGCCTCGGCAGACATGGATGACTTCGCCCACGACTTCGACGCCCTCGCCTCGCGCAGCGCGTTTTCCATCAGCCGTCAGGCCATCGCCAGCAAAACCACGGCCGCCGTGCGGGAGGCCAGCTGATGTCGTTCTCCACTCAAGACAGCGATGAAGTACTCAGCGAAATGAACGTCACGCCACTGGTCGACGTGATGCTCGTGCTGCTGGTGGTGTTCATCGTTACCGCACCGCTGATGACCAACGCGATCAAGGTCAACCTGCCAAAAACCGACGCCGTCGCCCCCGCCGAAAAGAAAGACCCGGTGGTGGTCAGCGTCGATCAGGACGGCAAGTTCTATCTGGCGAAAACCGAGCTGGCCCCGGAATCGCTGGAAGCCAGCCTTAAAGAGGTCAAGGCCAAGGACGCCGAAGTCCGCGTGCAGCTGCAGGCCGACTCCGCCGTCAATTACGGCCAGGTCGCCAAAGCCATGGCGTCGATCGAACGCTCGGGCATTACCAAGATTTCGGTGATGACCACCCACTGAGTGCGGTGGCGGCCGCGTCTTGAGAGACGCGCCCGCCACCGCCCGCTGAATCCTGTCGCAAATCAGCCGACCGAAAAAACGCCACGCGTCTTCGGAGGGGATCGGCTTGCTTGAAGAAAGTGGTTTTCCGCACGCGGTATCACCGATAGCGGAGCAATGAGGGGCTCACAAGGCCAATTCGATAACGTCTAAAAAGTCGGAAATAACCATGCTGATGAACACTCCACGCTTCACGCTCAAACCCTTGGTGGCAACGATTTCTCGCCACCGTTTTGTTCCGTTGTATCTGGTGGCCATGGGGATGGGCGCCGGCACCGTGCAAGCGGCCGAGGACGACAACGCTGCCGTCCCGGCGGCTGCGGCGGTGGTTGCGCCGACCACGCAACTGCAACGGGTGGAAGTGACGGGCTCGGCGATTCGCCGGGTCGATGCGGAAACGGCGGTGCCGATCACCATTCTCAAGGCCGATGAGCTGCGCAAACAGGGCGTGACCACCACCGCCGAACTGGTGCAGCGCATCACCGGCAGCCAGTCGATCAACAACAGCGCAGGCTCCGTGGGCGCGGCGACTGGCGGCGCCTCGTTCGCCGACATGCGCGGCATCGGCGCGAACAAGACGCTGGTGCTGCTCAACGGTCGACGCCTGGCCAACAACGCCTTGTCCGGCACCAACTCGGCTGGCGGCGCGGTGGATCTGAACATGATCCCGTTTGCCGCCATCGAGCGCGTCGAAGTGCTGCGCGACGGCGCCTCGGCCCTGTACGGCACCGACGCCATCGGCGGCGTGATCAACTTCATCACCAAGAAATCCCTGACCGACGGCCAGTTGACCCTCGGCGGCGAAACCCCCACCCACAGCGGTGGCGGCGCGACCAAAGACATGAGCGCGAGTTGGGGCTACGGCGATCTGCAAGAGGACCGCTTCAACGTGCTCGGCGTGTTCAATTACAACAAGCAGCAGAACCTCGACGCCAACGACCGCTCCTTCGCCACCGATTTCGCCCCCGGTCGCGGTCTCGATCAGACATCCGGCACTGCGTTCCCCGGCAACTACAGCCAGAACGGCAACGCCACCAACCCGTTGGCCAACAGCAATTGCAACGGCCCCAACCTGATCGCCCGCGACGGCTTGTGCCGCTTCAGCACCCGTGAATTCATCGACCTGGTGCCACAGACCGAGAAGACCTCGTTCTTCGGCAAAACCACCGGCAAGCTCGGCGACGATCACAACGTCAATCTCGAATACTTCTGGTCGCGCAACAACAACGCCACGGCGGTTGGTCCTGCGCCACTGACCGGTCTGAGCCTGGACGGTTCATCGCCCTACTACCCCGGCAACGGCATCACCCCGGCGCCCACCGGTTTCGCCCTCGACCCGACCCAACCGGTGGACGTCAACTGGCGTGAAACCGCGGCCGGCCCGCGCGAATCGAAAGACCAGAACACCAGCCAACGCTTTTTGCTCAGCTTCGATGGTCTGGTCGGCGGTTGGGATTACAACGTCGGCGCCTCGTACAACCAGAACAAAATCGTTTCCAGTGTCACCAGCGGTTATGTCAGCGATCAGGCGATGATCAATGGTCTGGCCAGCGGTCTGCTCAACCCGTTCGGCCCGCAGTCCGCCGCCGGTCAGCAGTACATCGATAACGCGGCGTATCACGGCGCCTATTCCACTGCTGTGGGCCGTGTCGCCGGTTTCGACGGACGCATCAGCCGCGAGATCGGCGACTGGTTCGGTGCCGGCCCTTCCGGCCTGGCGCTGGGCGGCGAGTACCGCAAAGAGAAATTCCACCAGGATTTCGAATCGTTCGCCGGCGACATTCAGAGCCTCGGCATCGACCCGGCCGGCAGCGTCGAGGGCGACCGCAGCGTGAAAGCGGCGTACGCGGAAATCAACGTGCCGGTGCTCGACAGCCTCGAACTGTCCGCCGCCGTGCGCCACGACAAATACAGCGACTTCGGCAGCACCACCAACCCGAAATACTCGTTCCGTTATCAGCCTTTGAAAGAGCTGGTGGTGCGTGGCGCCTACAGTGAAGGTTTCCGTGCGCCGTCGCTGTACGAGCTGTATTCGCCGCGCAGCATCACCTACACCCAGGGCTACTACAACGACCCGGTGCTGTGTACCGGCGGTGTGGTGCAACCGGGCGGCAACGGTGGCCGCGATTGCGGTCAGCAGTTCCTCAACCAGATCGGCGGCAACGAAGATCTGGCCCCGGAAAAGGCACGCAACGTAACCCTGGGCTTCGTCTATCAGCCGATCAACAACCTCTCGGTGGGTCTGGATTTCTGGTGGATTCACATCTCCAACCAGATCCAGCCGTTCCCGGAATCCACCGTGTTTGATCAGGCCGGCTCCTACCCGGATCGCTTCGTGCGCAACGCCGACGGCACGCTCAACTACATCGTCACCGGTAACGCCAACCTCGGCATTGTCGAAACCAACGGTGTCGATGTGTCGCTGGATTACCGCTTCCCGAACACGCCGTACGGTCAGTTCGGTCTGGGCCTGCAAGGCACTTACGTTGACGAGTACGACTTCCAGAGCACCATCAAAGGCCCATTCACCGACAAGGTCGGCGACTTCGAGGGAGACGGCGTGATCGCGCGCTGGAAGCACAACCTCACCGGCAGCTGGACCTTCGGCGCGGCGCGGGCGGCGCTGACCAACCGCTTCACCACCGGCTACAACGATTACGACCGCGACACCCACGCGCGCGTGGCGTCGTATTCGGTGTGGGACCTGTCGGCCGGTTACACCTTCAACAAGGTGCTGGATGTCGATGCCGGGATGAAGAACGTGTTCGACCGCAACCCGCCGTTCTCCAACCAGGCCTACAACTTCCAGAGCGGCTATGACCCGCGTTACACCGACCCGCTGGGCCGTACCTTGTTTGCGCGCATGACTTACCACTTCTAAAGAACGAGCACCGCAAAACCCTGTGGGAGCTGGCTTGCCAGCGATAGCGGTGTGTCAGTGAAGTAGATATCGACTGACACGAGGCCATCGCTGGCAAGCCAGCTCCCACATGGGGACCGGGTTTCTTCAGGGATTTTCAGGAGTGATCTCATGAGTTTTTTGCGCAACATGGCGGGCCTGCTGTTGGGCAGTGCGCTGCTGTGCATCGGCACCTCTGCACTGGCCGGCGGCAGTTATGCGCTGACGGTGTACGGCGAGGCGCCGAAGTATCCGGCGGGCTTCCAGCACTTCGATTTCGTCGATCCCAAGGCGCCCAAGGGCGGTTCGCTCAGCCGTGCGTCGATGGAAATCGGCCAGTACAACTACATCAGCCCGTATGCCGATCAGGGCATTTCCGTGGTGCAGGTCAACGACTGGGTGTACTCGCCGCTCGCATTCCGCTCGCTCGACGAGCCCTACACCGTTTACGCACTGGTCGCGCAGCAGATCGAGCGCGACCCCGATGGACTCTGGGTGCGCTTCACCCTCAATCCAAAAGCACGTTTCGCCGACGGTACGCCAATTACCGCCGAAGACGTGCGCTACACCTTCAACCTGCTGATGACCAAGGGCAGTCTGAGTTATCGCCAGCAATACGCCGACGTGCAGGACGTGCTGATCGAAAGCCCACGGCAGGTGCGTTTCACCTTCAAGAACAACCTCAACCGCACCCTGGCGCTGGACCTGGCGACGATGCGCATCGTCCCCGAACATTGGTGGCAAACCCGCGACTTCGCCAATGGCGGCGGCTTCGAGCCACCGTTGGGCAGCGGTCCGTACCGGGTGAGCAAGGTCGACGCCGGGCGCAGCATCAGTTTCCAGCGCGATCCGGACTGGTGGGGCAAGGACCTGCCGGTCAGTCGCGGCATGTACAACTTCGACACGCTCACGGTGAATTTCTACGGCGACACCGACGTCGCCCGCCAGTTGTTGCAGGCCGGTGCGTTCGACTACAACCGCGAATTTTCCTCGTCCGGTTACGTGGTCGGCTACGACAGCCCGGCACTGCGTGACGGTCGCTTGCAGCAGTCGATTCTGGCGCCGAAAAAGCCGACGGCGGCACAAGGCTTTGTGTTCAACCTGCAGAACCCGAACTTCCAGGATCGCCGCGTGCGTCAGGCGATCAGCCTGTTGTGGGATTTCGAGTGGACCAACAAACAGATGATGCGCGGCTTCTACGTGCGTCAGAACAGCTTCTGGCCGAAGAGCGAAATGGCCGCCACCGCGCTACCTGATGCCGAAGAATTGAAGATCCTCGAACCACTGCGCGGACAGATTCCCGACGAAGTTTTCACGACCGTGTATGAGGCACCGAAAACCGATGGCAGCGGCTACATCCGCGACAAGCAACTGCAAGCGCTGAAGCTGCTCGCCGAGGCTGGCTGGACGCCGCAACACAATCGTTTGGTCAATGCTGCTGGCGAGCCGCTGGAGTTCACTTTTCTCGACGGTCAGGGCGGCTTCGATCGCATGCTGCTGCCGTTCAAACGCACCCTCGCGCAGATCGGCATCACGCTGAATTTGCGGCGCATCGATTCGGCGCAATACGTCAACCGTCTCAACGCCCGGGACTACGACATGATCGTCACCAGTTTCCCGCGCAGCGGCGATCCGATCGTCTCTCCCGGCCGCGAGTTGTACAGCCTGTACGCCTCGCAAAGTGCCACGCAAGTCGGCAGTTCCAACTCGATGGTACTGGCCAATCCGGCGGTCGATCAACTGATCGACGGGCTGGTTCAGGCCAACACTCGCGAGGCCATGGTGCATTACGCGCGCGCCCTCGACCGGGTGCTGCAATGGGGTTACTACATGATTCCCAACTACTACTCCAAAGGCACGCCGACGGTGTATCAGAACCGCTTCGGCATGCCGCCCGTGCAACCGGCGTACGACGAAGGCCTCAACACCTGGTGGGAGGTATCGGCCAAGGCGTTGACCACCCAGCAGATGCACACTCAGCTTGCGGGGGGCCAGTGACATGCTGCGCTATCTGAGTCGACGTTTGCTGCTGATCATCCCCACGCTGTTGTGCATTCTGGTGGTGAATTTTCTGATTGTGCAGGCCGCGCCCGGTGGCCCGGTGGAACAAGCCATTGCCCGTCTGCAAGGCTTCGGCGGGCACGGCATGGGCAGCGGTGGCGAGGTCGCCGCGATTGGCGGCGCCGGGCGCAGCAGCCGTGGTCTCGACCCGGCGCTGATCGAGGAGATCAAACACCATTATGGTTTCGACAAACCCATGCACGAACGCCTATGGCTGATGCTGAAAAACTACGCGCAGCTGGATCTGGGCAGCAGTTTCTTTCGCGGCGCCAAGGTCACCGATCTGATCGTGCAGAAGCTGCCGGTATCGCTGTCGCTGGGCTTGTGGGCAACATTGATCACCTACCTGATTTCGATACCGCTGGGCATCCGCAAAGCGATCAAGAACGGCAGCGCCTTCGATGTCTGGAGCAGCACGGCGATCATCATCGGCTATGCAATGCCGGCGTTCCTGTTCGCGATTCTGCTGATCGTGGTGTTCGCCGGCGGCAGCTACGTCAACTGGTTTCCGGTGCAAGGGCTGGTCTCGGACAACTTCGATAGCCTGAGCACGCTGGGCAAGGTCGGCGACTACCTCTGGCACTTGGTGTTGCCGGTGACGGCGCTGGTGATCGGCGGCTTCGCCACGCTGACGATTTTGACCAAGAACAGTTTCCTCAACGAGATCAGCCGCCAGTACGTGATCACCGCGCGGGCCAAGGGTCTGACCGAGAGGCGCGTGCTCTACGGCCATGTGTTTCGCAACGCCATGCTGTTGGTGGTGGCCGGTGTGCCGTCAGCGCTGATCGAGGTGTTTTTCGCCGGCTCCCTGCTGATCGAAACCATCTTCAACCTCGACGGCCTCGGGCGCATGAGCTACGAGGCGGCGGTGTCGCGCGACTACCCGGTGGTGTTCGGCGCGCTGTTTCTGTTCACCCTGTTCGGCCTGTTGATCAAGCTGATTGGCGACCTCTGCTACACCCTGCTCGACCCGCGCATCGACTTCTCGGCGAGGACTGCCTGATGTTCACTCTTTCTCCTCTCGGTCAGCGTCGCGTTGCGCAATTCAAAGCCAATCGGCGTGGGCGCTGGTCGCTGTGGCTGTTTATCGGCCTGTGCCTGATTTGTCTGGGCGGTGAGTTGATCGCCAACGACAAACCGCTGGTGATCCGTTATCACGACGCTTTCTACTTCCCGATTCTCAGCGATTACCAGGAAACCGATTTCGGCGGCGAGTTGCCGTTTCAGCCGGATTACGCCAGCAGTTACGTGCACAAGCTGATCGAGGATCAGGGCGGCTGGATGTTGTTTCCACCGATCCCGTTCAGCTATGACACGGTCAATTACGACCTCAGTGAACCGGCGCCGAGTCCGCCGTCGTCGAGCAATTGGCTGGGCACCGATGATCAGGCGCGCGACGTGTTGGCGCGGGTGATTTTCGGCACGCGGATTTCGATCCTTTTTGCGCTGATCCTCACCGGCATCAGTGCGCTGATCGGCATCGTTGCCGGGGCGTTGCAGGGTTATTACGGCGGTTGGGTCGACTTGCTCGGACAACGGGTGCTGGAGATCTGGTCGGGGTTGCCGGTGCTGTACCTGCTGATCATTTTGTCCGGCTTCGTCTCGCCGAGTTTCTGGTGGTTGCTGGGGATCATGGCGCTGTTTTCCTGGCTGGCACTGGTTGATGTGGTGCGCGCCGAATTTCTGCGGGGGCGCAATCTTGAATACGTGAAAGCCGCGCGAGCGTTGGGCCTGACCGACAACGAATTGATGTGTCGGCACATCCTGCCCAACGCGATGACGTCCACCCTCACCTACCTGCCGTTCATTCTGACGGGTGCTATCGCCACGCTGACTGCACTGGATTTTCTTGGCTTCGGCATGCCGGCGGGCACCGCGTCGCTGGGCGAATTGATCGGTCAGGCCAAACGCAATCTGCAAGCGCCATGGCTGGGGCTGACGGCGTTTTTCGCCTTGGCGCTGATTCTGTCGCTGTTGGTTTTCATCGGTGAAGCGTGCCGAGATGCCTTTGATCCGAGGAGCTGAGATGAACGACAACCTGATTGAAATTCGCGACCTGCGCGTGGCCTTCGCCGGGCAGGAAGTGGTGCACGGTTTAAACCTGGATATTCGCCGTGGCGAATGCCTGGCACTGGTCGGTGAATCCGGCTCAGGCAAGTCGGTGACCGCGCATTCGATCCTGCGTTTGTTGCCGGGCAAGAACGTCCGCAGCAGCGGCGCGATCCGCTACAAAGGCGTGGATTTATTGCACGCCAGCGAACAGCAGATGCGCGGTTTGCGCGGCAACCGCATTGCGATGATTTTTCAGGAGCCGATGACTTCGCTGAACCCGCTGCACACGGTGGAAAAGCAAGTCAGTGAAGTGCTGGAGATTCACAAAGGCCTGAAGGGCCGCGCTGCCCGTGAACGGACGTTGGAACTGCTGGAACTGGTCGGCATTCGCCAGCCTTTGCAGCGCTTGAAAGCCTATCCACACCAGCTCTCCGGCGGTCAGCGGCAACGGGTGATGATCGCCATGGCATTGGCCAACGAGCCGGAGTTGTTGATCGCCGATGAGCCGACCACGGCGCTGGATGTCACGGTGCAGCAGAAGATTCTCGAGTTGCTGATCGAGTTGCAGCAACGCCTTGGCATGTCGCTGTTGCTGATCAGCCATGACCTCAATCTGGTGCGGCGCATCGCGCAACGGGTGTGCGTGATGCGTCACGGTGAGATCGTCGAGCAGACAGATTGCGAAACGCTGTTTGGTGCGCCGCAGCATCCTTACAGCCGTTTGCTGATCGAGGCAGAACCCAGCGGTGCGCCGGTGCCCAGTGAATACGATCACAACCTGCTCGAAGTCGATGATTTGAAGGTGTGGTTTCCGTTGCCCAAAGCGTTGTTCAGCCGGCAGCAGGATTACATCAAAGCGGTGGACGGGGTCAGTTTGACCCTGCAACGGGGCAAGACCTTGGGGATTGTTGGCGAGTCGGGTTCGGGCAAATCAACGTTGGGCCAGGCGATCCTGCGACTGGTCGAATCCGAGGGCAATATCCGTTTCGGCAACAAGCAACTGAGCCTGCTCAATCAGCGTTTGATGCGGCCGTTGCGGCGGCAGATTCAGGTGGTCTTTCAGGACCCGTTCGGCAGCCTCAGCCCACGGATGTCGGTGCAGCAGATCATTGCCGAAGGCTTGCTGACCCATGGCATCGGCACCGAGGCCGAGCGTGAGGCGGCGGTGATCCGGGTACTGGAAGAAGTCGGCCTCGATCCGCAGAGCCGCCATCGTTATCCCCACGAGTTTTCCGGTGGGCAGCGCCAGCGCATCTCTATTGCCCGTGCGCTGGTGCTGGAACCGGCGCTGATTCTGCTGGATGAGCCGACCTCGGCACTGGATCGCACGGTGCAGAAGCAAGTGGTGGAGTTGCTGCGGCAATTGCAGATCAGGCATGGGCTGACGTATTTGTTCATCAGCCATGATCTGGCGGTGGTGCATGCGTTGGCGCATGACTTGATGGTGATCAAGGATGGCAAGGTGGTTGAGCAGGGTTCGTCACGTGAGATTTTCGCCGCGCCGCAACATCCCTACACCCAGGAACTCCTGAAAGCCTCCAGCCTCAAGCTCGCTGAAAAACCCTGTGGGAGCTGGCTTGCCAGCGATGGCGCCGGGTCAGTCGACATCCCCTTCTCTGACCCACCGCTATCGCTGGCAAGCCAGCTCCCACAGGTATAGAGGTGATCCAAAAAATATTTTTCAGCCACTGCATCCAAACGCCTCCGTCACGGGTAGTCCCTGTAACAGCCTCTTCGGCTGTCAGCGGTTTACCCTTTTCGGAGAAACATACTGATGAACATCACCCAGCTGATTGGCCTCACCGGTTTGCTCGCCGTCACCTCGACGACCTTTGCCCAAAGCAGCTACCCGGACGCGATCAAAGTGCCGGATGGCCACAAGATTGCGATGGAAACCACCGGCGTCGGCGAGATCACTTATGAATGTCGCGACAAGGCCAACGCGGCCGGGCAGACCGAGTGGACCTTCGTCGGCCCGAAAGCGGTGCTCAATGATCGCAGTGGCAAGCAGGTCGGCACCTACTTCGGCCCGCCAGCCACCTGGCAGGCCAAGGACGGTTCGAAAGTCACCGGCACGCAATTGGCCGTGGCGCCGTCGAGTCCGGGCAACCTGCCCTATCAATTGGTCAAGGCCAATCCGGCCGAGGGCAAAGGCGCGATGAGTGGCGTGAGTTACATCCAGCGTGTCGCACTCAAGGGCGGCGTGGCGCCGGGCAGTGAATGCACGACGGCGAACAAGGGCAAGCAGGAAGTGGTGAAGTACCAGGCCGATTACATTTTCTGGGCGGCGAACTGATTTCTGGCACCACTGATAAACCCTGTGGGAGCGAGCTTGCTCGCGAAGGCGGAGTGTCAGTCAACACAGCCTTCTCTGACCGGCCGCCTTCGCGAGCAAGCTCGCTCCCACAGTGGACAATGTGTTCTGGATGTTTGAGGAATGTAAGCTAGATTGCACGCCATGCCTTTAGCCGAATCCGCGTTTGATTACGAAGCCCGCCTCGCTGCCTGTGCCCGTGGCGAGCGCGCGGCCCTGCGCGATTTGTACGTGCAGGAAGGCCCGCGTCTGCTCGGCGTGGCCAAGCGGCTGGTGCGCGATACGGCGCTGGCGGAGGACATCGTTCATGAGGCGTTCATCAAGATCTGGAACGGTGCGGCGGGGTTTGACCCGGCGCGCGGTTCGGCGCGTGGCTGGATGTTCAGCGTGACCCGGCATCTGGCGCTCAACTTGCTGCGTGATCACGGCCGGGAAACGCCATTCGACGAAGTCCACGAGGTGGCTGTGGACGACAACGGGTATGACGCTCCCGCGCATTCCGCGCGCATCCACGGTTGTCTGGAACAACTGGAGCCGCAACGCCGCCGCTGCATCCTGCACGCTTACGTCGACGGTTACAGCCACGCGCAGATTGCCGCGCGCCTCGATACGCCGCTGGGCACCGTCAAGGCGTGGATCAAGCGCAGCCTCAATGCGTTGCGGGAGTGCATGGGATGACCAGCGAATCGGCGCAGGAACGTGATGAACTGGCTGGCGAATATGTGCTTGGGACGCTGCCTGCCGAGCAGCGCATCGAGGTGCAACGGCGCTTGCCGAATGAGCCCGATTTGCGTGCGGCGGTGGATGCTTGGGAACGGCGTCTGCTGGAGTTGACGGATATGGCTGAACCGCAACAACCGTCGGCGCAGTTATGGTCGAGGATCGAGCGCAGCCTCGTACGACTCACGCCGAAAGCGCCATCGACCTCATGGTGGGATCTGCTGCCGCTCTGGCGCGGTTTGAGCGCGGCCGGATTGGCCGCCACGTTGATCCTGGGTTCGATCCTGTTGACTCAGACCACGCCGAAACCGAGTTATCTGGTGGTGCTGGTCGCCCCGCAGGACAAGGCGCCGGGCTGGGTGATCCAGGCGAGCAATTCGCGGGAGATTCAGTTGATTCCGTTGGGCGTGGTTGAGGTGCCGGCGGACAAGGCACTGGAATTCTGGACCAAGGCTGATGGCTGGCAGGGGCCGGTGTCGCTGGGACTGGTCAAACCCGGGCAGGCCTTGTCGGTGCCGCTGGACAAGTTGCCGCCGCTGCAACCCAATCAGTTGTTCGAGCTGACACTTGAGGGCGCCAATGGCTCGCCGATCGGTAAACCGACCGGGCCGATTCAGGCGATCGGGCGGGCGGTGAAGGTGCTGTGAGGCTCTGATCTGCGGCTTCTGGCAACCATCATCGGCATCGATGTTCACCATCACGGCAATGAAGTTCTCATAAAAAATCTCCGGCGTAACATCAGCTCCATACCAACCAATAACACCCCGGAGCACACCCTCATGAAACGCCAAACCCTTCTCGGCATCGCTTTCTCGGTCTTCGCTATCAACGCTTTCGCCGCAACCCCGGCCCACACCATGATCGCTGAAGGCGGCTCGGACAAACTGATCGAAAGCCGTGTGGCTGAAGGTGGTTCGGATCGTCTGCTCGAACGCCGCGTTGCCGAAGGTGGCTCGGATCGTCTGCTCGAACGCCGCGTGGCTGAAGGTGGTTCGGATCGTCTGCTGGAACGCCGCGTTGCCGAAGGTGGCTCGGATCGTCTGGTGGAACGCCGCGTTGCCGAAGGTGGCTCGGATCGTCTGATGGAACGCCGTGTTGCCGAAGGTGGCTCGGATCGTCTGCTCGAACGCCGCGTTGCCGAAGGTGGTTCGGACCGTTTGATCGAACGCCGCGTTGCCTGAATGATGGCGGCAAGCGCAACACCCCAGAGAAACCCGGCTCCCTTGGCCGGGTTTTTTATGCCTGGGTGTTTTATCCGGCCTTGGCCATGCAGCGCTTGTAGCGCTCGTCCACGCGTTTGGCAAACCACGCCGTCGTGAGCTTGCGGGTTATCTTTGGACTCTGCAGCACGATCCCCGGCAACACTGCACGTGGCAGCTTTTTCCCCTCCGCTTGCTCCGCCAATTCGAATACCCGTTGATAGAGCTTGGTCTCTTCGAATTCCAGGGTTTTGCCCTTCTCCAGTTGATCGCGAATGGTCGGGTTGCGCATGCCCAGCGACTTGCCGAGGGTGCGTACCGCCAGTTCCGTGCCACCGGGCATGATCGAGTCGTAGCGGATCAGGTCGCCATCGAGTGCCAGTGGAATGCCCGAAGCACGGCTCACCGCATTCTGAAACGCGGCATTGCGACTGGCGTACCAACCAGCGTTGAAGTCGGCAAACCGATACAACGGCTCGCGATAACTCACCGGATAACCGAGCAAGTGCGCGATGCCGAAATACATGCCGCCACGGCGGCTGAACACTTCGTGACGGATCGTGCCGTCCACCGGATACGGATAATCCTTGGCATGCTGCTCGGCAAATTCAATGCTGACCTGCATCGGCCCGCCGGTGTGCACCGGGTTGAAGCCGCCGAACAGCGTGCGGCCCATCGGCACCCGACCGATGAAGTCGTCGAAAATGCCACTGAGTTCTTTCTCACTGCGTGCCGCATTCAGGCGTTCGCTGTAGGTTTTGCCGTTGGTTGAGCGCACTTGCAGCGCGCCGCTGACCAACAGGCTGGGGATGTGCACTTTGGCGGCACGGCGATCGATCTCGTCACGGGCGATTTTGCCCAGACCGGGTACGGTGGGGTCTGCTTGAAAGGTCGATTCCTGTTCAGCAACGGCCAGCACCGAGCAGAGGTTTTGCGTGGTCGGGCTGATGTTCTGCGCGGCAAATGCGGCGTAGATATCGCTGGCCCAACCTTGCCGATCTGCGGTCTTGGCCGGCATCAGCCGCACGATCTCGGCCTTCACTTCAGCGGGCGGACGTGGCACCGGTTCCTGGCTGCGCTGCCCCGCGCAACCGGCGAGCACCAGCAGTGCGGCGAGCGTGATCGGTAATCGTGGGTTGTGCATGTTGCTCCATCCAGTCCAGTAAGCCAGAACCACCATACACAATCCGTGTAGGAGCTGCCGCAGGCTGCGATCTTTTTACTTTAAAAAACAAGATCAAAAGATCGCAGCCTGCGGCAGCTCCTACACAGGAAT
The DNA here is from genome assembly GCF_044541255.1 of Pseudomonas sp. NPDC085632. NCBI lineage: Bacteria > Pseudomonadati > Pseudomonadota > Gammaproteobacteria > Pseudomonadales > Pseudomonadaceae > Pseudomonas > Pseudomonas sp. NPDC085632. The sequence continues at coordinate 21,309 of NZ_JBITSX010000031.1, forward strand.
GTGGGTTTTGAAGGGGTGATGACAAACTGATTGCAAAACGTTACTGAGAAAAACTATCATTTGCACCTGGAGTCGCATTTGCGCAAGGAGTTCCCGCGCCGCCCTTATCTTTCTCACCGGCCGTGCGCCTCCAGGTACATACATGCCCGCTCCAGCTCGACTCACCGCCCCGTTTCGCCCGACGCTTCTCGCCCTGCTGTGCTCCCTGACTGTCACCGCTTACGCCGCCGACGGCGACAACAAGGCGCTGGTGCTGGACGACGTCAACGTCAATGCCCAGGCCCCAACACCCAACGCCCTGCCCCCGGTTTACTCGGGTGGCCAGGTCGCACGCGGTGGTCAACTTGGCGTGCTGGGTAATCAGGACATGATGGACGTGCCGTTCAGCGCCGCGTCCTACACCGAACAATTGATTCAGGATCAGCAGGCCGAAAACGTCGCCGATGTGCTGCTCAACGATTCGTCGGTGCGTCAGGCCTCGGGTTTCTCCAACCAGGCGCAGGTCTTCATGATCCGCGGCCTGCCGCTGAACGGCGACGACATTTCCTATAACGGCCTGTACGGCGTGTTGCCACGGCAGATCATTTCCACTGACGCCCTGGAGCGCGTGGAAGTGTTCAAAGGCCCGAACGCCTTTATCAATGGCGTGACCCCGACCGGTTCCGGCATCGGCGGCGGCGTCAATCTGCAACCGAAACGTGCCGGTGACGTGCCGTTGCGTCGGTACACCACCGACATCAACAGCGAAGGCCGCATCGGTCATCACTTCGACATCGGCCAGCGCTTCGGTGAAGACAACCGCTTCGGCGCCCGGATCAACCTGTCCCAGCGCGAAGGTGACACCGGTATCGACCACGAGAACCAGCGCTCGAAACTGTTCGCCATCGGCCTCGATTATCGCGGCGACGCCCTGCGCCTCTCCGGCGACTTCGCCTACCAGAAAGAGCGCGTCAACGGTGGCCGCAACTCGGTCAACCTCGGCACCGCCACGCACATTCCGGACGCGCCATCGTCCGACACCAACTACGCGCCGAAGTGGGGCTACACCGACATCGAAGACACCTTCGGCATGCTCCGCGCCGAGTACGACCTGAACGACAACTGGACCGCCTACGCCGCCGCCGGCGCCAAGCACACCCGCGAAGTCGGGCGCTACAACTCGACCACGCTGGTCGGCAACAACGGCGCCTCGTTCACCACCGGCTCGTTCATTCCGCACGATGAAGACAACACCAGCGTGATGGCCGGCCTCAACGGTAAATTCAACACAGGCGCGGTCAGCCACAAGCTGAACTTTGGCCTGACCGGCATCTGGGCCGAACAGCGCAGCGCCTATGATTTCGACCTGACCAAGTACGCCAACAACATCTATCACCCGGTGCAGACACCGTCGCCGGTCGGTAACTTCTCCGGTGGCGACTTGAATGATCCCGGCATCGTCGGCAAGACCTTCAACCGCAGTGTGGCACTCTCCGACACCCTCGGTTTCTTCGATGATCGCCTGCTGGTCACCGCCGGCCTGCGTCGTCAGCAATTGGTGGTGCAAGGCTACAACTACGCCAGTTGGGGCAGTGGCGGTCGCAAGTCGAGCTACGACGAATCGATCACCACCCCGGTGTATGGCGTGGTGTTCAAGCCGTGGGAACACGTGTCGTTCTACGCCAACCACATCGAGGGTCTGGCCCAGGGCCCGACATCGCCGACCAGCACCGGCGGCTTCCGCGTGACCAACGGCAACGAAGTCTATGCACCCGCACGTTCCAAGCAGACCGAAGTCGGGGTGAAAGTCGACATGGGCACTTACGGCGCCAGCCTGGGTGTCTATCGCATCGAACAGCCAAGCGATGGTTACTGCGAAATCGACAGCGCCACCACCTGCACCTACGTACGTGAAGGCGAGCAGGTCAACAAAGGCGTGGAAATGAACGTGTTCGGCGAGCCGATCCAGGGCCTGCGTCTGATCAGCGGCCTGACCCTGATGGACACCGAACTGAAGAATACCCTCGACGGCGCCAACGACGGCAACCGTGCTATCGGCGTGCCGACCTTCCAGTTCAACGCTGGTGCGGATTGGGACGTGCCCGGCCTGCAAGGCGTAGCGCTGAATGCGCGGATGCTGCGCACCGGAGGTCAATACGCCGACGCGGCGAACAACCTCAGCCTGCCGACCTGGAACCGCTTCGATGCCGGCGCGCGTTATGCGTTCAAGGTCTCGGAGAAGGACGTGACCGTGCGTCTGGGCGTGGAAAATCTGGCGAACAAGAAGTATTGGGAATCGGCTCAGGGTGGTTATCTGACGCAGGGTGAGCCGCGGGTTGCCAAGTTGTCCGGGACTATTGATTTCTAAGGCTTAAAAGCCCCTCACCCTAGCCCTCTCCCAAAGGGAGAGGGGACTGACCGTGGTGTTCTTTCGAGTTACGCCGACGTGTGCCACCGAGTTGAACTCAGGCTTTGAAAGGCACCCAAATCGGCTCCCTCTCCCTCGGGAGAGGGCTGGGGTGAGGGGCCACTATTTACGTCACATAACAGCACCCCAGTCGAACACCATCAAAATATCCCCGTCTGGCCGATCCACTGGCCACCCTCGCCTGCTGATCCATACTTGCTGCACAGCAAACGGAGGACAGGCCCATGAACCGCAGCGACGTCCTGATCATCGGCGCCGGCCCGACCGGGCTGGTGCTAGCCCTGTGGCTGAGCAAATTCGGCGTACGCGTACGCATCATCGATAAAACCTCCGCGCCCGGCACCACTTCGCGAGCACTGGCGGTGCAGGCGCGCACCCTCGAGTTGTACCGGCAACTGGACCTCGCCGACACCGTGGTGCGCAACGGTCATCGAGTAGCGGCAGCGAATTTCTGGGTCAACGGCAAACCGGTCGCACAGTTGCCGCTGAACCGCATCGGCGAAGGCCTGACGCCCTACGCGTTCGTTGAAATATTCCCGCAGGACGAGCATGAACGGCTGCTGATCGAACGCCTTGAGGACTACGGCATCACGGTCGAACGCGACACCGCGCTGGAAAGCTTCGAAGAAACCGGCGACGGCCTCACCGCGCACTTGCGCCTGCCCGATGGCGAACAGGAAATCTGTCAGGCCTGTTATCTGGCCGGTTGTGATGGCGCCCGTTCAGTGGTGCGCAAAACCCTCGACACCGGTTTTCCCGGCGGCACTTATCAGCAGATTTTCTACGTCGCCGACGTCAAGGCCAGCGGCCCGGCAATGAACGGCGAGCTGCACCTGGACCTGGATGAAGCGGACTTTCTCGCCGTGTTCCCGCTGGCCGGCGAAGGCCGCGCAAGACTGATCGGCACCGTGCGTGACGAACGTGCGGATCGCGCCGAAAGCCTGGAGTTTTCCGATGTCAGCAGCCGCGCCATCGAACACCTGAAAGTGCACATCGAAGACGTGCACTGGTTCTCGACCTACCGCGTGCATCATCGCGTCGCTGAGCACTTTCGCAGTGGCCGCGCGTTTCTGCTGGGCGATGCCGCGCATGTGCACAGCCCGGCGGGTGGTCAGGGCATGAACACCGGGATTGGCGACGCGATCAATCTGGCGTGGAAACTCGCCGCCGTGCTCAGCGGCGCCGCCGAACCGGGCCTGCTCGACAGCTACGAAACCGAACGCATTGCCTTCGCCCGCCGGCTGGTGTCGACCACCGACAAGGTCTTCAGTTTCGTCACCGCCGAAGGGCGGATGGCTGATCTGCTGCGCATGCGCGTGGCGCCGTTTCTGATCCCGAAAATGGCCTCATTCGAAGCCAGTCGCGAATTCCTCTTTCGCACCGTGTCGCAAGTTACCCTCAACTATCGCGGCATGCCGCTAAGCCAGGGCGCGGCCGGCCACGTCCACGGCGGTGATCGCTTGCCGTGGGCGCATGATGGCGAGGGGGATAATTACGAACCGCTCAGGCAGCCGTGCTGGCAGGTGCATGTGTACGGCGACACCAGCGATGAAATGATTGCCTGGTGCCATGAACATCACCTGCCGCTGCATGTGTTCGACTGGCGTCCGGCGTTTGAAACGGCAGGATTGGGGCGTAACGGCTTTTATCTGTTGCGCCCGGATACCTATGTGGCGATTGCCGAGAACAGCGCGGATCCGAAGGTGATTGAACGCTACTTCCGCGACCACGGCATCCGGCCTTTTCAGTGACCTTCACATTTCCTTGACCAGCCATTCGTCGGAAAGACCTGAACACCTGTCAACTCTGACAGTAGACGCTTTGCGCTGCGCCACCTCTAATCATTGCTCACCGTTTGTAAGGAGCAATGAAGATGGAACTGTCCACCGCAGATCAAGTGCAAGACATAGAGGTCACTGGAACATTAAACGCACTGTTCGAAGTCCCCGACCACCAACCTTTAAATACTGCTTTGATCGAGTTGCGTTCAACCCAGTGGGTAAAATATGAGTTCCGAGGGAGAACGGCGGCCAACGACAGGTCTTTTATATTTCAAATTTTCAGCGATCTCGAAGATGGAACATATGAAATACCTTCGACCTACAACCAGTACGCCGCAGTGTATCTAGCAAGCCATGCGGGTTGGACGTACGCATCGCCCAATCAATCGATCTTGTATCTAACGATTTCTGAGAATAAAACTCTTTTCAGTGGAAAAATCAAAGCTGATTTCGATCCCATCGAACACAAAACCGATTCTTCAACGCTGCATGTCACCGCGTCGTTAGACGTCAAACTCAGCAAAGCGCTTCCCTGATAAAAATCGAGTTATGCAGACGATCGCAACCTGACGCATCTGCCTCCAAGGAGCACCCACTCCATACAGGCAATGCTGCAAGTTGCGATCCTTTTCTCAGATCCCGGCCAATGCCAGATCCATCGCAAAGTAAGTGAAGATCAGATCCGCACCCGCACGCTTGATCGCGCCCAGGCTTTCGCGCACCACACGATCTTCATCGATCGCCCCGGCCTGCGCGCCGAACTTGATCATCGCGTACTCGCCACTGACCTGATACGCCGCCAGCGGCAGGTTCGAGGCTTCACGGATATCGCGGATGATGTCGAGGTACGCGCCGGCCGGTTTGACCATCAGCGCATCGGCGCCTTCCTGCTCGTCGAGCAGCGATTCGCGCAGGGCTTCGCGGCGGTTCATCGGGTTCATCTGATAGCTTTTGCGGTCGCCCTTCAGCGCGCTGCCACCGGCCTCGCGGAACGGGCCATAAAGCGCCGAAGCGAATTTGGTCGAGTACGCCATGATCGGAATCTGCGTGAATCCGGCCGCATCCAGCGCCTGGCGAATCGCCCGCACTTGTCCATCCATCGCTGCCGATGGCGCAATGACGTCAGCACCGGCGCGGGCAGCCGCCACGGCTTGTTTGCCGAGGTTGATCAGGGTCTGGTCGTTGTCGACTTCATGGTTGTGCATCACGCCGCAGTGGCCATGATCGGTGTATTCGCAAAAGCAGGTGTCGGACATCACGATCATGTCCGGCACGGCATCTTTGGCAATGCGCGACATGCGCGAAACCAGACCGTCTTCGCGCCAGGTATCGCTGCCGTTGCTGTCCAGATGGTGGGACACGCCGAAGGTCATCACCGACTTGACGCCGGCACGGGCATAACGCTCGATTTCGCTGGCCAGTTTGCGCTCGGGAATACGCATCACCCCGGGCATGCTTTTGATCGGCACGAAGTCGTCGATTTCTTCTTCAACAAAAATCGGCAGTACCAGATCGTTCAGGCTGAACTCGGTTTCCTGGAACAGGCTGCGCAGGCTCGCATTGCGGCGCAGACGGCGGGGACGTGCTTCGGGGAACTGACTGGACATGGGGGCCTTTCCTGAAAACGGCAGATGAGACGAAAGTCGTAGGGGGCGAAGCTTATGCCTTGCGGGGGTTGGGGTACAAACCTGGATCAATCAAGAGTGCATTACCGGGGGTGCAATAATCTTTCGAAACACTGTGGATCCCTGTGGGAGCTGGCTTGCCAGCGATGGCGGTGGTTCAGTCAACCTTGATGTCGACTGTGCCGGCCTCTTCGCTGGCAAGCCAGCTCCCAAAGGGTCATGTGTAAAGCCCGAAATTCAGGAAGGGATGGTCAAGCCCCGGATAACGGCCGGACGCGCGAGAAACCGCTCCAGCACACGGGTGACATTCGGGAAGTTCTGAATGCCGACCAGATCACCGGCCTCATAAAACCCGATCAGGTTGCGCACCCACGGGAACGTGGCGATATCGGCAATGGTGTAGCGCTCGCCCATGATCCAGTCACGGCCCTCAAGCCGGCCGTCGAGCACTTTGAGCAGACGTTTGCTTTCGTCGACATAACGATCACGCGGACGCTTGTCCTCGTAGTCCTTGCCGGCGAATTTGTTGAAGAAACCAAGTTGGCCGAACATCGGGCCGATGCCGCCCATCTGGAACATCAACCACTGGAGGGTTTCGTAGCGCTGCGCGCCTTCCTGCGCGAGCAACTGACCGCTCTTGTCGGCCAGATAAATCAGAATCGCCCCGGATTCGAACAGCGGCAGCGGCTGATCCTCGGGACCGTGGGGATCGAGGATCGCCGGGATCTTGTTGTTCGGGTTCAGCGAGAGGAATTCTGCGGACAACTGATCGTTGCTGTCGAATGCGACCTTGTGCGGCTCGTACGGCAGGCCGATTTCTTCGAGCATGATCGAGACTTTGACGCCGTTTGGCGTCGGCAAGGAATAGAGCTGAATCCAGTCAGGGTACTGCGCCGGCCATTTCTGGGTGATCGGGAACGCGGACAGATCGGTCATGGGAAGCATCCAGTCACAATTTAAAGCCAGATCATAATTCAGAGCCGCCGCAGGCTGTGATCTTTCGGCCGATGCCCGCTCGCATCAGTCATCGATAAGGCTATCAAGACGCATGTATTCAATTTTGCTGCGATACCACGTTTGCAGGCTTTTGGCCGCAAAAAAAATGCTGTCGGCATTGTTCGCGGCCATGTGCGCGCGCAATTGCGAATTGGCATTGAACAGCCCAACCGCCTCATCAAGCTCTACATCGTCGACGATTCCCAGGTAACCGCTGACACCGAACAGGAAGCTGTCGTGATAGTCACTGGTGGCTTTCATGTAATCGACCGTCAACCCACCGCGCATGATCGCGTCGGAAACGCTACGCTCCGAGACGTCGTAAACAATCCGCGGATCCGAAACCAGCAAAGTCTGCAGATTATCGTGCAGATAGAAAAAATCGGCAGCATTCGGCCCGATGGCCTTGAATCGATCGACTCTGTTGGTGTGCAACATTTCATGACCCAACGACACACTCAACATACCGCGCTTCATGAACTTGCGATTGATGAAGAACCGACCATGAAAATCCCTTTTGTACATCCATGCCGAACTCTGGTTGTCGACATCGACGCCGATGAATTTATCTGCGCCCCAAACACCTTGATACTCCCTGGAAAGCGCCAGGCCGCGTGAGACTGAATCAGCGAATTGCGCGGCAATGATCCGGTGGTCAGCGCCGAAAAAGCTTTCGTAAACCGTATCGGCGTCTGGCAGCTTCATGCCAATGACGTCGTTGGCGTTAGAGAACACGGTTTCGACCACTCGCAACTCCGAGCGAATGAGTTCGACCTGTCTGGGCGAAAACTGGGTCAACCCACGCGCAACCAGAGTGACATCCATTAACGTATCGCGCTCGATCGAGTCGTCGTTACCATCATGAGCCCGGTTTTTTTGCGGCGAATCATTACTGAAACCGCGAATCAGCTCATCAATATCGATATCAATGACATCGCCCTTGTCAGGGGACGACTGAGCGCTCTCGAGCTTCCATATCCGGTTTTGCGGATCATAGGCCAGCGCCGGTCCCGAAGCGGTCAACTCAGACGTCAACGTCGCCCGATACTCGCCGGTTGTCGCGGTTTGCCGAACCAGAACGATCTCGCCCGGGGCGATCTCTGCGTACAGGCGGTCCTTGAAGGCCCTCAAGCCCTGTGTGTTGGCCGCAGGCAAGCTGGCGGGCGCTCTCAAGCGATAGTTTTCAAGTGACTGGACCACGGAACGAACCGGCAAAACCTCGGCAGACTTCAATGGAGAAAGCCTGACATGGGCAAGCGATAGTTCCGGTTGAGTGGCAGTACGCTCCTGCACTTGATTGTCATCAAGGAGAGAAGTCTTGCTCGCTGGCCCGTCACCGGGGAGCACGCCGCGGCCTCTTTTACGACCCGAGCTTGCGTCTACCGGTCCGAGGTCGGGCGACGAGGAGGTGGCGGTTTTACGAACGATGACCATGAAAATCCCTATTCAAGAAAGTTGCCAAACGAAAATCCGGGCAGACGTCGCGATAAACGCTATTGCACATGCGCCATTGCAATCGATTACAAATCGCCAGGTGCGGTACATATGTATTGCACCTGCGTGGTCGTTTTATGCGTTCTTGTGGATAGGGATCAAAAGGTCGTCTACAGCCGCATCGAACCGTAACATCCTGTCGCTAACCTGTGCCCAAGCCGTAGAAGTTTGCCGCTAAAGTGCCACGCACTCGGATGGATCGAACCAAATCGGCCTCAGGGGACTCTGAGCTATGCCTTTATTGCAAAGGAAGCCGTTCACGACAGGGAAAACACCCGGTGCTGGGAGCCCGCGGTGTAAAGGTTTGTCAGCCTTAACCGAATTTGCTGAAGAACCTTTTATTTCATGACGATCCTTATGCGATTCGCCAAACGTTTCAAACATCGCGCGTATGTGGCCCTGCCTTCCCTGCTGGCCGTCAGTGCGCTGTTTCTGTCGCTGGAGTCCAGCGAAAGCCGCGCACAACCGGTGGATGGCACCCAGACGCTGGTGTTCCTGCGTCACGCAGAGAAACCCGAAGGCGGCCTCGGCCAACTCAACTGTCAGGGCTTGAACCGCGCCATCGACCTGTCGACGCTGCTGCCGGAAAAATTCGGCAAAGCCGATTACGTGTTCGCCGCCAACCCGACGCGCAATGTCGAGGAAGGTGAGCTGGATAACTCTTACAGCTACATTCGCCCACTGATGACCATCAGCCCGGCGGCGATCAAGCTCGGCCTGCCGGTGAACATCGAGTTTTCGGCCAACGACACCAGCGATCTGGCCCGTGAGCTGCTGGAAGACAAGTACCACAACTCGACGATCTACACCGCCTGGTCCCACGGCTATCTGCCGGAGTTGATCAACAAGGTGGCGGGTAAAGCAGTCGGCGAGAAGCAGAACATCACGGATGACTGGGCGGGCAACGATTTTGACTCGCTGTATGTGCTGACTTTGACCTGGCACAACGGCAAGGCCAGTTTGCAGAGCCACAGCTACAAGCAGGGGCTGGATCATGGCAAGGAAACCTGCCCGACCTGAGTCTTGTGTTGCCTTTACGGGCCCCATCGCTGGCAAGCCAGCTCCCACAGAGTTATGCGGTGTACACAAATATTATGTATATCCATGATACCTGTGGGAGCTGGCTTGCCAGCGATGAGGCCGGCGGCAACACTATGAGTCTTTCTGATTCAACCGATCACGCAAGAACTCCAGCACCGCCCCCCGCTCCCCGGCAAACTCGATCCGCCCGCCCTTCTTCTCGCGCTGAAACACATACATCGGGTCGTAATAATCGCGCAGCAATACGCCAATCCACTCACGGAACAACTCGACCGAACCGCTGCGCGCCTGTTCGGACAACGCCGCTTCCATCTGCAAAAACAGGCGTTGATAGCGCTCGCCACCCAGTCGACGCTGAATATTGTTGAGGCTGGAAATCAATCGCTCGGCGTACAGAGCAAAACCGTGCTCGCCATGCACCGCGACGAACTCGGCGTGCAGGTCGATGACGTAATCCTGCAAGATTCGCTCAACCCGATTGTCGAGGCTGTCCTCCAGCCAGACCAGCGGCGACGCTTGCATGCCGCGGTACAGCGGCAACGGCAAGGCACAACTGCCGACCACCCGACTCTCGTCTTCCAACACAAACTGGCTGATTCCGCCGGCGCGTTTTTTCAGCACATCGACGGCCAGGCGGTTTTCGAAATCAATGTTGCTCGGTTGCCCGGTGGCACGCTTGCCAAAACTCGAACCCCGATGATTGGCATGCCCTTCCAGATCCAGACCATTGCTCAACTGCACCAACACTTCAGTTTTACCGGTGCCGGTCATGCCGCCGAGCAAGACCAGATCGCATTCGGCCACAGCCTGATCGACCGTCTCCAGAAGGAACGTGCGCATGGCCTTGTAGCCACCACCGACACGCGGGTAATCGATGCCGCCCTCGTCCTTGATCCATTGCTGGACAATCTGTGAACGCAGGCCGCCACGAAAGCAATACAGATAGCCATCGGGATTGTTACAGGCAAACTCGACCCAGCCTTGAATGCGCTGTTCCCTGACCTCGGCAGACACCAGCCGCTCACCCAAGGCAATCGCAGCTTGCTGCCCGTGTTGTTTGTAACAGGTGCCGACCTGTTCACGCTCGCGGTCGTTCATCAGCGGCAGATTGACCACGCAAGGGAACGCGCCGTGGCAGAATTCGACCGGCGCGCGGGCGTCCATCAGCGGCCGATCGTTGAGGAAAATGTCTCGGTAGTCAGTGCAGTCGCGGAGCATCAATTCACCTCGACTGCGTTCGTCTGTCGCTCAACCAGTTCGCCGATTGGTGCAAGGCTCAGGCCCAGTTCGGCGGCGACGGCGAGGAACTCTTCATTGCCTTCAGGCGTCACCGCGATCAACAGACCACCGCTGGTTTGCGGGTCACAGAGCACGCGTTTGTGCAGCTCCTGCACGCGGCCCACCTTGCTCGCATAGCTGTCGAAGTTGCGCAGCGTACCGCCGGGCACGCAGCCCTGATCGAGGTAATACTCGACACTGTCCAGGCGCGGCACGCGGTCATAAGCGATGCGCGCGGTGAGCCTGCTGCCGTCCGCCATTTCCACCAGATGCCCGAGCAGACCAAAACCGGTGACGTCGGTCATCGCCGTGACGCCGGCGAGTTTGCCGAAACGGCTGCCGGGTTTGTTCAAGGTGCACATCCAGTCGCGGGCCACGCCGACATCGGCGGCGCGCAATTTACCCTTCTTCTCGGCGGTGGTGAGGATGCCGATGCCCAACGGTTTGGTCAGGTACAGCAGGCAACCAGCGGTCGCGGTGTCGTTGCGTTTCATGTGGCGTTTTTCCACCAGCCCGGTGACCGCTAGGCCGAAGATCGGCTCCGGCGCATCAATCGAATGCCCGCCGGCCAGCGGAATGCCCGCGGCGTCGCACACGGCACGGCCACCGCGAATCACTTCGCGCGCCACTTCCGGCGCCAGCACATTCACTGGCCAGCCGAGAATGGCGATGGCCATCAACGGATCACCGCCCATCGCATAGATGTCGCTGATCGCGTTGGTCGCGGCGATGCGGCCGAAGTCGAACGGGTCGTCGACGATCGGCATGAAAAAGTCCGTGGTCGAGACCACACCGCGCTCGGCATCGATCTCATACACCGCCGCGTCATCGCGCGAGGCGTTGCCGACCCACAGTTTCGGGTCGAGATTCTGCGCACCACTGCCGGCCAGAATCACTTCCAGCACCTGCGGGGAAATCTTGCAGCCGCAACCGGCGCCGTGGCTGTATTGGGTCAGACGAATCGGCTCGCTCATGGGGGAGTCTCAGGCTGTTGATGGGGGCGATTCTAGCAGAGCCACTGCAGCGGAATGTTTCACAAGCCAGGCGGACAGTTGCGTCGAGTGTGAAACCACCATCGCGAGCGTTTTGTGTACGCCCCCGATCAAATGTGGGAGCCAGCCTGCTGGCGATTGCGATGTTCGACTTCACCTGAGTGCGCACAATCAAAAAATCGCTGCCTGCGATTTTTTGCGCTGTTAACGCTCGCGCTGCACCTGAGCAAAAATTTCGGTGATCGGCCGATGCGGCTGGCGTTTTTGCATTTGCCGTACTTGTTCGCTCAGCCGCAGCAGCTCCTCGCTCGGTTTGGCCCATTGGTCTTGCGGTAGCGGCTCTGACCATTCACGCATGACATCTGGCAGCGCCTGTTTGCCGATTCTTTCGAGGCGGCGCACTTCCCATTCGACGAGGTGGTTGGGGATCGTCCACAGGGTCATGACGTGGTACAGGTACCAGAAAAACCCGGACAGCCGAGTGCGTGAGCCGTCGCGGACCTGCTGATGCATGCGCGCTCGGGCGTTGCGGAAGGTGTGCAGACCTTCGTGGGGAGGGTCGTCGGGGCCTTGCAGGTCTTGCAGGTCCTGGATGGATTTGAGGTCGTTGACTTCGTATTCCATGTAGCCGCGAATCGCCTCCCAGTGGCTGATCGCGAGTGGCAGGCCGGCGCATTGGAATTCGAGGCTGGTGAGGGTTTCGCCTTGGTAGAAGCCGATGCCCATGCCGTATTGGCGGTGGATGCCGTACTGGGTCGCGCCTTGGGCTTCGATGATCCAGGCGGAGAGGGATTCCCAGGGGACGAAGACGGGTTCGGTTTCGCCTGCGGGCATGAAGCAGACTTCGCGGCGTTGGCGGTTGAAGCGGGTTGGGATGAGGGTGGCGCGTTTTTTGTGGTTGTGGTGCCAGACGGCAAGGCCGATGGATAACATGACAAATGAAGTAAGTAATCCTAGTTTTGATGACGGAAAAAATAATTGCTCCGCAAACTCCCAAGAATACAGCCAGTCGTAACCCAGCACGAGACCAAAACAAAAACTGAATATAGGCAGCAAGACGGACCAAATAAAGTTCATGGTTAGTGGCCCCCCTAAAATCACCTGCCACGAAAATATTTGCGGTGATCCCAAACCAAAGTCCATGTACTCACCATTCAACTCCCCGATATGCGGGCCGTAGGGTGGCATTGGTATTGGTAATGGCAACGGCGCAAGATAAGTAATCTTTCCACTTGGAAACGGCTCCGTATCTCCTGCTTTTCGAGGCTGATCTATCTGCGAAGTAACTATTGGTTTATCCAACATGATCGGCTAGCTCCAGAAACTGAGTTTCAACGAGCAAAACCGGTGGATTCTCTTTGACCAACTGAGGAGTAACCACTGAAAAATGACCATTACCCCTCGGATCCAAATGGATCACGCGAGTTCGCGAAATCCACTCGCCTTTGTCGTTTAGGTTTTGAATGCAGACCGCCAGTTCCAAGGTTTCTTTCGCTGGAGTGAATTCAGAGTTGGGATCGACTGGATACTCAAGGCAGAGCACCAACTTCTCCGAGGTAGATTCGACGATACGCAGGCTTCTGACGATCTCTTCACTGATCACGTCTTTGCGTTCTCGTGGCGCTCCCCGGCTATGCACAGGCATGGAAATACGATGTGCGCCTATGCCCAGCCGATGTTTCGGCTTGCCGCCGAGGGGAGGCACCAGATCACTCAATGTCAGTCTGGGCAATACCAAATGGATATCGCTGGGTTTGGCTTTCAACAGCAGGTTTTTCAGCCAGAAATCGTACTGGTTAGGCCCAAGCTGCGCGTAAGGTGCGTGGATTAGAAAAGCCAGATAGCTTTGATAGTCATGCAATGAGTGATCGCCGCGCCTCTCTTCATCTCTGGTCCAGGGCGTAATTTTCAGCCATTTATCGTGAGCACTGAGGTTGTAGCGGTTGTATAGCCAAGTACCACTGAGTTCCAAAACGGTGAACAGCGCACCCGCCAGATTGAAGCGGAAAAACACTGTTGATAGACGTGTACCGGCGGCGGCCCAGGCGGCAGTTCGTGCGGCCTTGTTCGGAGCAGTCAATACAGTGAAAGTGGCGTGAACGGTATGACTCAGCCCGTAAGCGTTAACCGTTACCATGCCGCCTGCGCCTAATGTGGATAGAGCGGTGGCACCCTGCGCCGATTGATTTCCACTGCGAATCGCCTGCTGCCAATTTTTGTACTGGTTGTTAAGACTTATCGCTGACGACACCAATCCGAAACCATAGGTGAAAGCGCCCAGCCCAACATGCAACTTGCCCATATGCACATTTACATGCTGAATGGCATGGGGTTGAAGCGCAGCAATAAGCGCGGCAGTACGAGCTTTCAAAGCCGTATCAGCAAGACTTTGCGCCGCAGTGAATCCAGCAGATCCAGTCGTAGCTACCGCAGACAAAATCGGTCCGATAGTTCGTTTGTTTTTTGACTGCCTGAGCGTTTCCTTAAAAACTTCCACCAAATTCACCACCTGCACCAAAACCACCACCAACCCCATCCCCTCCGTCCTCACCAAACTCCCCGCCGACACCCCACTCACGCCCATCCGAATATTCCCCAACAAACTCCTTAACTCCCCCTGCTGCGCCGGTGGAAACACTACCGTCACCCCCGCTCTTGCAGGCGTTGCGCCATACAACCGCGCCGAGCGATCCGGCAGTTCTTCGATCGGGCTCAACGCCGCTGCCAACCGTCCTTCGAACAGCGTCAATTGCGCCCGAACCCGCACGATTTCTTCCTGCAACTCCACCGCACGCGCCGTTTTATGGCCCTGGCGGTTTTTGTTGTGGGTGAGCTGGTTGCGTTCGCGGTTGAGGGTCTTCAGGTATTCGCGTTCTCTAAGCACCTCCTTGATCGCGCCTTGCAACGCGGTCTGTTCCGCCGGACTGGCGACGGTGAAGGTCACGCCGCTGGTTTTTGCCGCGTCGAACAAGCGTAATTTCAGGCCTTTGGGCAGGCGCTGGAACAGTTCTTCCAGATCGGGGATTTTCTCGCCTGAGAGGTCGAAACCTTCCAGTACGCGGTTCAGACCCAGGTTCAGTGCCGGGCTGTAGGTGTCCTGCACGGCTGCCGCGACGACGCGGGTGTGTTCGGGCAGTTCGTCGAGGGCCGGCAACTGCGGATGCTCGACTTTGCGCAGTTTGGCCAGCCAGTCCGGCAGGTTGTTGAACATCGCCATGCCGGCGTTGAACAGTGGTGAATACTGCCCGGCTTGCTGGGTTTGCAGGCGCAGCGGCAAGGTGTAGAACAACGTACGGGTCAGTTCTGGTTGCTGTTCGAGATAACCGAGCATCTGTTCGCTGGCCGCGTCGCTGCGGCACAGGTCCTTGAGGCAGGCATATTCGGCGCTGAGGGCCCGACCAATTTGTGCCGCCACTTGTGCGTCGTAGTACCACGCAGAGCGGTGGAATCGGCCAGCGACCAGCAGTTGCGTGCGGTCGGCGGTGATGCGTTCGAGCAGGCGGTTCCAGCGGCCGAGGTTGTCGCGATGACGGTTGAGGACTTCGTCCATGGCCGGGCGGTCGATCAGGTCGTTGACCCCGCGTTTACCACTGAGGAACGGGCCATCGAGCACGTCGCGCATGCGCAGATCCTGATCCTTACCGAGCTCGACCAGTGTCGAAAGGTGCCGTTCGACAAAGTCTCGCGGGGCGACTTGGGCAAAATACTCGCGCGTATAAAAACGTCGATCCGCTTCGGCGGTAGCGCGATCATAAGCCGTGGCGTCCGGCGCTAAACCATCGAATCGATTTAACGCCAACGCATCATCGAGGGCCTTCTCGCGAAGTTGCAAAAGCTCTGGCGTTGACTCCGCAGAAGCAGGCTCAACCTTGCCGCCCTTGTTCAAATACTCAAGCAACGCCTTGCGCGTATTTTCCCGATCCGGCTCCGGCAGTTGCTCCAGCTCGGCATAAAAAGCCTTGGCCCGCGGATCGTCACTGACCTTGGCCAAAATATCGAAATCTGCGCTGCCGAGCTGACTCAAAGACTCGATGTAACTGGCCAGCAGATAATCACGTTCATTGTTGCCGCTGTCGCTCCACTCTTCGACCCAGCCAACGACCGTGTCCTGATATTCGGCCAGATCACGCATCACGCCCAAATCATCATTGACCAGCAGAAACAGCGTGTCGTCCTGATAAGGCCCGCGCACCCGACCGAGAAATTCGCCGATGTGTGCCTCGCGAAAGCGTCGCGGTTGTTCCCACAGATACGGTTCGCGCTCGTGCTCCGGCGCGTCGCTGACCTGCACCGCCGGCATCCGCGTCACATCGGCTTCGGCAATGGGTTCAGCGCCAGTCGCCACTTCCGCCAGCCACTGCTTTGCCTGCGCCACGGTGAGCAAATGTTCGCCACCGGTCTGACAATGAACCGGCCCCAGATCGACTGCCTGCATGAAGTGCTCGCGCTCTTCCGTGCTGTCCAACACCTGCCGGCATTTGGCAGCCGTCAACTGCACCTCGGCAAAGGTCACGTACAGCGTGCTCTTGCGCGAATAGATCAACGCCGGACGCTCTTCGATGGCCGCGCGCTGATCCTCAGTAACGGTTTTACCTTGGTGCAGCAGCGCGGTGACGATCCCGTCGAGTACGCGATATTCGTACAACTCGCCACCGAGGCTGTCGATGATGTACAGCCAGCCATCGCGCAACCGGCGAATGCCCATTGGCCGCGTGGTCAAGGCATAGGGCAGCGTCAATTCGGCAACCGGGTCGTGAGCTCTTTCTACCAGGCCATAAGCCAAAGGCACCAGTTGCATGTGGGTTTGCCGTAGCGGGCAACTGTCGAGGGAGCCGAAGGGTTTCTTGGAGGCAGCGGCAGCATCAAGAATCGCAGGATGGGTCATGGTTTCACCCTTTGGCTCGCCCAGCGTTCTGCGAGATCAGCGGCAAGCGTGACGCGCTCGCCCGGTGATTGCAGGGAGGGCGTGTGGAGCAAGTGGTGGATTTGCGGATGTTGGGCGGTGTCGTGGCTGTCGAGCAGCGCAAGCAGGTTGGCGTAATTGAGCATCTCGGATTGACTGCTCAGGCCAAGGGCACTGGCTTGGGTTTCCATAACATCCAGCAATGGCCAGCGCTGGCCCAACGTTTCCCCGATATGGAATTCGCGAAAGTGCTTCAACAGATGTGCATCCAGATCCAGCAACCTGCGCCGCCGGTCAACCTGATCCAGTGCCGCGCTCAGCTCAGGATCAACGCGATACGGCACGGCAAGCGCCGGACACCCGGCCAGCCGAGGTCGATGACTGTGCCAAAGATCATTGACGCAGTCCGCCGTCACCACGCAGGTCAAGGGCCCGAACAAACGCTGATCGGCATGGCTGAACAACGCATGCGCCACCGCTGCATCGGCCATGCGCAAAAACGCCGATTGCCCGGCGGGTAACTCGACGACCAGCAGTTTGCGCAAGTGCTCGGCAACACTGTGCATCGGCGCGGCGCTGAACAGCAGCACGCCCCACTCCGCTTGCGCATGTTGCAGATGGAACCCGGCCAGCGGATCGTCCGCGTGCGCAATCGCGACCAATAGGGGCGATATTTCGCGCAGCGCTGAAAAGGGTGGCTGGTCGTAGAGGGCAACGGCGCTGACCGCAGGGTTTTGCTGTTTCAGCCGCGCGGGCAAGTCGGTGATCGTCGCGCCATCGAGCAACAGAAAGGCCTGTTGCTCGGTCCACGGCAAATCTTCGGGAAAAGCGCTCGAAAGGCTCATGCTCGGGCAGCCTCGCAGGCCAGACAGCGAGACTCGCGGGTAGAGATCAACGCATGTTGCTGCCCAACCGGCTCAAACGCCGCTTGCAACAAGGGCACCGCCCCCGGCACCAACGGTTCCGCCGCCATTCCCAGTGCAGGCACACCACCCTGAACAATCGGCACGCTGCTGAAAATCCCCTCCGGCCCCAACGTCAACCATTGCCCGCCGGCCTTGATCGTCACATGGGTGCCGCCATCGATGACCACTTGCTGACCGGCACCGAGATGGATTTCCTGGCCGGCGCTGAGCCGCTGGCTGGCGACGCGGATATGACGGTCGCCGAGTACCCACAGGTGATCGTCCTGCTTGAGCTCGGTCAGGCGATTGCCGTGGGTCATATGGTGTTCGTGGCTGCGCAGCTCCTGGCTGCTGACTCCGCCAACGACCAAGGTGTGTTGATTGTCGACTTGCACGCGCTGGTCATTGAGCACGAGTTGTGCAAAATCACGCTGGGCGCGAATGGCGATCTCTTCGGCGCCTTTACGGTCTTCGATGCGCAGCTCGTTGTAGCCACCGCCGCCGGGGCTGCTCTGGCTGCGCAAGATGCTGCGCGTCTGCTCGGCAGGCAGGTCCAGCGGCACTGGTGTCACCGCGTTAGGCAAGCACGCCAGCACGAACGGCTTGTCTGGATCGCCCTCGGTGAACCCGACCAGCACCTCCATACCGACGCGTGGAATCTGCACGCTGCCGTATCGGTCATGGGCCCAGCCGGTAGTGACGCGCAGCCAGCAACTGGATTGCTCATCGAGTTGCCCTTCGCGGTCCCACAGCAGTTGGACCTTCACCCGGCCATACGCATCGCAGTAGATTTCCTCGCCTGGCGGCCCCGTCACCACGGCATGCTGATTGCCGTGGATGCGCGATTTTGGATGTGCGAGTGCGGGGCGAAAATTGACCTCCCAAGGCGTCGCGACGAAGTGGTTTCGGTAGCCCTGAGTCAAGCCATCCGCAGGGCTATCGACACTCGCCGACTCCTCCAGCACCTGCGGTTGTCGACCTAGATGTTCGACGCTGGTCAGCAACCATAAACCGTTGTAATCGTCGCGCGGGTGTTCACGCATGTCGACGAAACTGCCACTGCGCAGCAGGGTCTGGTCGCTGCGCCCGTGGCTCAGCCGGTAATCGGCACGATGGCGTTCAAGGGCTCGCTGGCTCAGGTGTTTGCCGCGATCACGGTGGGTGAACTGCCCGGGAAAGGCGTAATCCTCAAGCGCTGGCACCCGCGCCTCTTTGGCGTTGGCATCCAATTGCACATTGGGTTTTTCAAAGTGGTAATCACGGCGACTGACCTGCGTGGTACGCGTTTCCAGGCGCACGTTGAAACGGTCGATCACTGCCGCGTCGGCGACCATGCCGCTGTCCTGTGCATAGGCCGTGGGCTGGGCTGGCGGGAGGAAAACGCTCTGATCGTCACCGAACACCAGCAAGTGCCCATCGCGGCGGTGCTGGAAATGAAAGTGAATGCCTTCTTCCTCGCACAAGCGCTGAATAAAGTGCAGGTCAGTCTCCGCGAACTGCACGCAATAGACCCGAGGCGGGTACTCGGCACTGAGCTGGAAACGCCAGGCATCCGCTTGCATGCCGTGGTCTCGCAACACTTTGGCGATGATTTGCGGCACGCTCTGTTGCTGGAAAATTCGCTGATTATGTCGATGCGCGAGGTAGGCCAGATGCGGCACCAGAACGATCTGGTAGCGGGTCAGGCGTTTGCCCGAGTCACCCTGGGCAATTCGATAAACCTGCCCATGCAGGCCGGCGCCGTCTGCACTGAAGCAGAGGAAGGCGGGACGGTGCAGCAAGGATTCGAGATCAAGGTCGGGGCGCTCGCTGACCACCTCCAGTTCGACCTCATAGGTTCGATTGAGCGCCTCCTTCGCGCTGAATTCGTATACCTGAAGATCATGGGAAAAACCTTCGATATCGAGTCTGAATATCACGGACTTGCCAGCAGTCAGCATCCACATTTCCCTGTGTCTGTTTAAGACACAGGACTGTGGGGGGCAACGTCTGAATCGGTGAAGTCAGATGGTTCGATGTTTGACGTAAGGTTTTTCCGATTGTGGAGCAACGGTCGACCTCAGGCCATATTTCCTACAGACATGATCGCTACTTTTGCCCATGCAAAAAAAACCGCCCTTACGGGCGGCTAAAAGTGCTTCGACCCTAAATCAGAAGCCAAGGCTGAAGCTGATGGTCATCGCATGGTCGTTGCTGTCGTTCGACAGTTGCCCCGAGTAGCCGACGCCAAGTTTGCCGGTCGGGCTGATCTGGAAATCGACCCCCGCTTCAACGATGGCGCTGTCCTTGGCGATCGGCACACCTTGAGTGCTGAACGAGGCGCCGCCATCGATGAACGTCAGATCAGCGTCTGGTTTGGTGTCGCCGAAGGCATGACGCCAGCCGATGGCCGCACGCGGAGTGAATTGCCCGCCGTTGGCCAGGGTGATGACTTTGCCCGCGCGGACGCCGAGGGTCGAGAAGGTGATGTCTTGATCGGCATCGGCCTCCAGGCGCCCTACTCCGCCTTTCTCCTTGGCCTTGTCGGTGTCGTAGTTGACGTAGGCCAGACCGGCAAACGGCTCGAGGGCAATGCCTCCGGCGTCAATGGCGTAGCCGACTTCACCGAACACCTGCGCGCTGCGCGCGTCGTAATTGGCCTTCAGGCGATCGTTGTAGCTGCCGACGCTGACGTTGCGTTTGGTCTCGATGTCGTGCCAGCTGTAAGCCGCGCCGAGGCGCACTGCAAGGGCGTCGAACTGCGAGTTGAGGTACGCCGCCAGGTGGTAGCTTTCGACGGTGGCGTCCGAGCGACGGTCATGGGCATCAAGGTCGCTGCGGGTGTAACCGGCGGCCATGCCCACGCGCCATTGGTCATCGAGTTGCTTGTCGGTACCGAGCATGAAGCCGCTGAGGTTACGGTCGAGTTTCGCCGCGTTGCTGTCGCCATCCGACTCACCCCACGCGCCGAGTGCCCGTGCCCAGCCGACCATTTCGCCGTGGCAACCATTGCTGCTCAATTGGTTGTCACTTGGCGCCAGGGCACGACGTGGATCATCCGCCGCGCTGCACGACGGTTGGCGCATGCGATCGTTGACCGCGTCACGCACATAACGTGAATCCTCGAGGATTGCACTGGCCGTGCTGGCGTGGATCTCACCCGACAGGCTGTCGAAGGCATTGCGCGCGCCGGCAACACTGAGGTTGACGATTTCGTTCTGCAGCGCCGCTCCCGCCGGACCGTTGTTCGACAGCGCGGTGGCGGTCCGGGACTGATTGCCGGTGGCGGCGACATCGGCAAAAGAGTTGCCGTTGCGACTGACCACCAGATTCACTGCGTTGGCGTCATACACCAGGGCGCTGTTGAGGAACGCGTATTGCGGCAAGTCTGCAGCGCTGAAGGTGCCATTCACGCCACCGCCCGCAGTAATCAGCGAGTACGTGGTATTGCCGGTGAACGGTGCCAGCGAGTTGACTTGCACGCCACCGCTCAAGGTCGCTGTGCCACCGACTGCCAGCGGTGTCGCGGTTGGCGAACTGACGGTCAGCGCCAGCACACCATCCGAGGCGTTGGTCAGGTTACCGGCCACGCTCAGGGTTCCGGCGTCGGCGCCGGAAGCCACCACACCATGGTTGATCACCGAACCGACGCTGCCATTACCGCTCAGCCCTGCACCGTTGGCCACGGTCACTTGCCCGCCCAACGAAGCCCGCGATGCACGGCTGCCGACTTGCAGCACGCCTTGGTCGACCGCGACCGTGCCGCTGAACGGATTATCACCGGTCAACAGCAAGGTGCCGGTACCGCGTTTGAGCATCGCGCCCAGTCCGCTCAGCGATCCGTTGAACTGACCGTTGAAATTCTGCACGAAGAGCAGCGAAGCATTGTTGAGAATGTTGCCTTGCAGGCTGGTGGTGTTACCGATCAACGTACCGCCACTGACGGTGGTGCCACCGCTGTAGGTGTTGGCACCGCTCAATACCAGCGTGCCGGAATCAAGCTTCTCGATACCCCCCGTGCCCACCAGCGGCGTGGAAATTTCCGCACTCGCGCCGGCATTGACCCGCACCGGTGCAAGGCTGCCGTCGGCGCCGTTGACCGGCGTCAGCGTACCGCCAGCCCCCGGAACCAGGCTGTAGCCGCCGGAGAGAAATTGCAGACCGGTGAAGTTCTGATTGCCCTGCACGGTCACCGTACCCGCCTGACCACCGAACACCGCGAACTGACCATTTGATGCCAGGGCCTGAGTACCGCTCGGATCGGTCCAGTTGGTGCCGGGGCCCCACACGCCGCTGCCGCCACCGATGCTGCCGTCCGGGTTGGTGGTGCCACCGTTCCAGAACTGCACCTCACCCGGCGTGCCTTGCACCAGCAGGTTGATCTGGTTGGCGATAGCCGTTTGCAGCGTCAGATTGGCCGCCGACACCGGCAGGCTGCCGTACACCAGACCGTTGTCGGTCAGACTGCCGCCGTAGCTGAACAGTTGATAGACGCCGGTGCCGAAGCCGCCGGCGTTGCTGATGTTCAACGTACCGTCGAGGGTCAGGTTACCGGCGACATTGACCACCGTGGTCGAACTGGCTGCCGAGCCGAGACTGAAGTCCAGATTGGTTCCCGAGGACAGTGCCAGCGAACCGACTGACAACGGCGTCGCCGTGCCGCCACCGGCCAGCGTCGCACCGCTGGCCAGTTGTACGGCGCCGCCGAATTGGCCGCCACCGCCGATGCTAGCGCCGCTGGCGACGTTGACGTTGGCGCTGTTGAGCACGCCGTTGACGATCAGGTTGCCGGCCTGCACCGAGGTGTTGCCGGTGAAGGTGTTGTTGCCGGTCAGCAGCAATTGACCGCTGCCGGTTTTGTTCAGCGTGCCAGCGCCGGTCAGGTTCCCGGTGTAACTGCCATCGGCGTTCTGTTCGAAAGTCAGCGTCGCGTTGTTGACGATCGCACCTTGCAGGCTGCTGGTGTCACCGCGCGTCGTGCCGCCGCTCAGTGTGGTGCCGCCGCTATAGGTGTTGGCGCCACTGAGGACGAGATCGCCGCTACCGTTTTTCACCAGGCTGCCGCTACCGGTCACAGCACCGATCAACGTGGTGTTCTGATTGCCGGCCAGGGTCAGTTGCGCGCCAAGGTTGACGGCGTTGGCCAGTTGCAGCGCCGAAGTGCTGTCGAGCGTGCCGTCACCGGTCACGTTAAGCGCACCGCCGCTGATCGCACTGTTGTTGCCGAGGATCAGCGTACCGCCGGCGAGTTGAGTGCCGCCGCTGTAGGTGTTGCTGCCGTTGAGGGTCAGGCTCGACGCGCCGGCCTTGATCAGGCTGCCGCTGCCGCTGACCACGCCGCCGAGGGTCAAGGCGTTGGAGCCGGCAACGGTCAGACCACCGTTGACGACCACGTCGTTGCCCAGCGTAACGGCGCTATTGCTGTCGAGCGCAGTGCCATCTGCCGCCGTCAACACACCAGTGCCGAGCGCCGCGTTGTTGCCGACCACGATCTTGCCGCCATTGAGCGCCGTGCCACCGGTGTAGCCGTTGGCCGCGTTGAGCACCAGCGTACCGGTGTCGTATTTGCCCAGCGTGCCGCTGCCGTTAAGCGCGACGCCGATGGTTGCCGTGGCGTTCGGGTCAACCCGCACCGTGGCATTGCCCAGCGAACCGTTGACCAGGTTCAGCGAACCCGCCGTGCCGTTCACCAAGCTGTAGCCATCAGTGACGAACTGCATACCGGTGATGGTTTGTGCGCCGTTGACGGTGACCGTGCCGGCCGCGCCCTGGAACACCGCGAAGTTGTTGGTCCAGGCCTGATTAGTGGTGCCGTTGACATCGGTCCAGTTGGTGGTGCCGGTGCCCCAGGTGCCGCTGCCGCCTTCGACCGAACCGTTGGCCACCAGCTGATTGCCGTCCCAGAACTGCACGGTGACGCCCGGTGCGGTGACCAGCAGGTTGATCTGATTGGCCAGTGCGGTTTGCAGGGTCAGATCGCCCGGCGTCACGCTGCCTGGTACGGTGCCGATCAACATGCCGTTGTCGGTCAGGCCACCGGTGTAGTTGATCAGGCGATACACGCCGCTGCCGAAACCACCGATGTCGCTGACATTCAGGGTGCCGTCGAGGGTCAGGTTGCCGCCGACATTGACCAGCGCATTGCCGCCGCCGGATACCGGAGTGCCGAGGCCGACATCGAAGTTGGAGTTGCCGTTGAACGTCAGCGAATCCACCGACAAGGTGCTGCCGGTAACGCCCGCCAGATGACCGCCATCCGCCACCGTCACGGCACCGGTCAACGTACAGCTGCCACCGAGGGTGCCGCCGTTGTTGACCAGCACATTGCCACTGGCCAGCGAACCGTTGACCTGCAGCGTACCGGCATTGACGTTGGTGTCGCCGGTCAGGTCGCTGATCCCACTGAGCGTCAGGGTGCCCGTACCGAGTTTGCTCAGCCCGCCGTCACCGCTGAGGATGCCGGCGAAGGTGCTGCTGACGTTGTTGCCACCGAGGCTCAACGTGTTGCCAGTACCGACCAGCGCAGTACCGCTGCCGGTAAGGCTGGCGAGGCTGCCGGAAGCGCCGAGATTGAGCGCCGCGCCACCCGCGAGATTGACCGTGGCGTTGTTGCCCAGCGCCCCGCCACTCAGCGTGGTCAGGCTGCCGGACGCCACATCGAAGGTGCCGCTGAAGGTGTTGCTGCCGCTCAGCGTCACGTCGGACAGGCCGTTCTTGGTCAACGTGCCGGCGCCGGCAATGATGCCGCCGAGGGTCAGATTGTTGTTGCCGGCCAGAGCCAGATTCGCATTGACGTTGAGGTTGTTGGCCAGCACCAGTGGCGCGGAATTGTCGAGGGTCGAAGCGCCGGCCACGGTCAGCGCGCCGCTGCCCAGCGACGCGCCATTGCCGAGAGTCAGCGTACCGGCATTCAATGTGCTACCGCCGGAGTAAGTATTGATGCCGTTAAGTGTCAGGTTCGACGCGCCGTTCTTGATCAACCCACCCGCGCCGCTGACCACACCGGCGAGGGTCAGGTCGTTGCTGCCGGTGTTGCTCAGATTGGCGTTGAGCACCAAGTTGTTGCCCAGGCTCAGCGCGCTGTTGCTGTCCAGCGCCGAGGCGCCGGCGACGGTGAGATTGCCCAGACCCAGCGCCGAGTTGCTGCCGGCGGTCAGCGTGCCGGCGTTCAGGGTGGTCCCGCCGAGGAAGTTGTTATTGCCACTGAGGGTCAGGTTGGCTGCGCCGTTTTTGCTCAGGCTGCCGGCGCCGTTGACCGTACCGGCCAGAGTCAGATCCGCCGTGCCGCCAATGCCGAGATTGCCGGCCAGATTCACCGCGTTGTTCAGCGAAACCGCCGTGCTCGCATCCAGCGTGGTGCCGCCCGCCGCGTTCAACGTGCCGGAACCCAGCGCCGAGTTCGACGCCAGAACCAAGCCGCCGGCGTTCAGCGCTACCGGGCAGAGGAAGGCATTGTTGCCGCCGAGCGTGAGGTTGGCCGCGCCGTTTTTGATCAGGCCACCGGTACCGCCAATCACGCCGTTGAGGGTCAGCGCATTGCTGCCGACCACGGTGAGGTTGCCGTTGAGCGTCGCCGCGTTAGCCAGTGTCACCGCCGCGTTGCTGTCGAGTTGCGTGCCGGCATTTGCGGTCAACGTGCCGGTGCCGAGCGCGGTGTTGCTGCCGAGGATAATCTTGCCGCCATCCAGTTGCGTACCGCCGGTATAGGTGTTGGCACCGCCGAGCACCAAGGTGCCTGCGTCGAGTTTATTGAGAATGCCACTGCCATTGATATTGGCGTTGATGGTCGCCGTCACGCCCGGATCTACCCGCAACGCAGCGGTGCCGCCGGTGCCGTTGACTGCCGTCAGTTGCCCCGCCGCGCCGTTGACCACGTTGTAGCCATCGGTGAGGAACTGCATGCCGGTAAATGCTTGCGTGCCGTTCACGGTCACGGTGCCGGCGGTGCCCTGGAACACCGCGAAGTCACCGGCCCACGGCTGATTGACCAGACCATTGGCATCGGTCCAGTTGGTACCGACCGCGTTCCAGGTGCCGCTGCCGCCATCGACCACGCCATTGGCGATGGTCTGGCTGCCGTCCCAGTAACGGATGTTGACGTTCGGCGCCGACACTTGAATGTTGATCTGATTGGCCACGCCGGTCTGTACCACCAGGTCGCCGAGGCCGTAGCCGACCGGCACGCTGGCGACATCCAGACCGAGATTGGTCAGGGCACCGGTGTAGTTGAACAGGCGATACACGCCAACGCCGAAACCACCGGCATCGGTGACGTTGAGATTGCCGTCAAGGGTGAGGTTGCCGCCGACGTTCATCAGCGAGGTGGTCGACGGCGTGCCCAGCGCCACATCGACGTTGCTGCCGGCAGCGAGAGTCAACGCACTGGCGGACAGTTGATTGCCCGACGACAACGCTAGATGGCCGCCACTATTGACGTTGACGCTACCGATTGCCGAACCGGTGCCGGTGAGGGTACCGCCGGTGTTGACGTTGACCTGTGCGCTCGCCAGTGAACCGCTGAGATCGACGGTGCCGCCATTGATCGCGGTGTTACCGGTAATGCCGTTGATCCCGGTGAGGTTCAAGGTACCAGTGCCGACTTTGATCAGGCCGCCGCTACCGCTGAGATCGCCGTCAAAGGTGCTGGTGACGTTGCCGCCGCCGACGGTCAGGGTGTTGCTGCCAGTCAGTTGCACACTGCCGCTGCCGGTCAGCGCGCCGAGGCTGGCGTCGCTGCCCAGATTCAGCCCGGCGCCGGCGCTGATGTTGACGCCGGAGGTATTACCCAAGGCGTTGGTGTTGAGGGTGGTGACGCTGCCCGAAATGATGTTCAGCGCGCCGGTAAAGGTGTTGTTGCCGGCCAGCGTCAGATCCGACAGGCCGTTTTTGGTCAGGCTGCCGGCGCCGTCGATGATGCCGTTCAAGCTCAAATCGTTGTTGCCGGCGACGGTCAGTCCAGCGTTCAGCGTGATCGCGTTGCCGATGCCGAACGAGGCGCTGTTATCCAGTGTCGCCGCGCCGCCAACGATCAATGCCCCGCTGCCCAGACCGTTGCCATTGCCCAGGGTCAGCGTACCGGCGTTGAGCGTGGTGCCGCCGCTGAACGTGTTGTTGCCGTTAAGGGTCAGGTTGGCCGCGCCGTTCTTGATCAGTTGGCCAGTGCCACTGGTGACGCCGCCGAGAATCAGGTTCTGCGTGCCGCCCACGGTCAGCGCCGCATTCAGGGCGACGGCGTTGTTGAGGCTGACCAGCGGCGAGTTGCTGTCCACTGTCGCCGCGCCGGCAACGGTCAATGCGCCGGAACCCAGCGCCGAACTGTTACCGACGGTCAGTGTGCCTGCATTCAGCGTGGTGCCGCCGAGGTAATTGTTGGCCGCGTTGAGAATCAGATTGGCCGCACCGTTTTTCACCAGACTGCCGGCGCCGCTGACCAGGCCGGTCAGGGTCATGTTCGCCGTGCCGCCGATGTTCAAGGCTCCGGCGAGTGCCACGGCATTGTTCAGGCTGACAGCCGTGCTGGCGTCCAGCGTGGTGTTGGCCGCCGCGTTCAACGTGCCGGAACCCAGTGCAGTGTTGCTGCCGACGGTCAGTTTGCCGGTGTTCAACACGGTGTTGCCAAAGTAAGTGTTGGCGCCGTTGAGGGTCAGGTCGGCAGCGCCGTTCTTGGTCAGTCCACCGATACCGGCAACCACGCCGCCGAGGGTCAGCGCATTGCTGCCACCCAAAGTCAGAGTGCCGCCGAGATTGACGTTGTTGGCCAGCGTTGCGGCGGTGCTGGCATCCAGGGTAGTGCCGTTCGAAGCGTTCAGTGTGCCGGTACCGAGGGCCGTGCTGGAACCGACAATCAGCGAACCGGCGTTCAGCGCGGTGGTGCCGCTGTAAGCGTTATTGCCGTTAAGGGTCAGGCTGGATGCGCCGGTCTTGATCAAACCATTGCTGCCACTGATCACCCCGCCAAGGGTCAGCGCGTTGGCGCCGCCAGCGGTGAGGTTGGCGTTGAGGATCACGTTGTTGTTCAGGGTCACGGCCGAACTGCCGTTGAGCGTGCCCGCACCTTCCACCGACAAGGCGCCAGTGCCCAGTGCTGCGCCGTTGCCGACCGTCAGGCTGCCGGCATTCAGCGTGGTGCCGCCGCTGTAGGTGTTGCTGCCGTTGAGCGTGAGATTGGCGGCGCCGTTTTTCACCAGTTGGCTAGCGCCGCTGATCACCCCGCCGAGGGTCAGCGCGTTGCTGCCGCCAATGCCCAGGCTGTTGTTGAGAATAACCGCGTTGTTGAGGGTCACCGCCGCATTGCTGTCGAGGGTTGCCACACCGCCGACGGTGATGTTGCCGCTACCAAGCGCGGCGTTGGCGCCCGCCGTAATCGTGCCCGAGTTCAACGCGACGGCACCGAGGAAGGTGTTGGCGCCGTTGAGAATCAGATTGGCCGCGCCGTTTTTGGTCAATCCGCCACTGCCGCTGACGATACCGCCGAGGGTCAGATTGGCGCTGCCACCGACGTTGAGGTTACCGCCCAGCGAGACCGCGTTGGTCAGCGCCACTGCGGTGCTGGCGTCGAGCGTAGTGCCCGCCGCCGTGGTCAATGCGCCAGTGCCCAGCGCGGTGTTGGAACCGACAATCAACGTCCCGGCATTCAGCGCGGTGCCGCCGGAGAAGGTGTTATTGCCGCTGAGGCTCAGGTTGGCGGTGCCGTTCTTGATCAGGTTGCCGGCGCCGCTGACGACGCCGCTCAGGCCCAATGCCTGCGTGCCGCCAATGGTCAGCCCCCCGGTCACTGCGACAGCGTTGGCCAAGGTCACCGCTGCCGTCGCATCCAGCGTGGTTCCGGCGGCAGTATTCAGTGAGCCGGTGCCCAGCGCGGTGTTGCTGCCCACCAGCAGACTGCCGGCATTGAGCAGCGTGTTGCCGCTGTTGCTGTTGTTGCCGGTCAACGTCAGGCTGGCACTGCCGGACTTGGTGATGCCGCCGGTTCCGCTCAACACGCCGCCGAGCGTCAGCGCGTTGCTGCCGAGCACGTTGAGCGCGCCGGTCATGCCGATGTTATTGGCCAGCGTCACGTTGGTGGTGCTGTCCAGACTGGTGCCGGCGGCGGTATTCAGCGCACCACTGCCCAGCGAGTTGTTGTTGGTCACCAGCAGGCTGCCGGCGCTCAGGGTGGTAGTGCCGGTGAAACCGCTGTTGGCGCCGCTGACGGTCAGGCTGCCGCTGCCGGTTTTGGTCAAGCCACTGCTGCCGCTGATCAAGCCGCCGAGGGTCAGCGCGCCGGTGCCGCCGGCGGTCAAGGTGCCGCCGAGGCTGATGGCGTTGGCGAGGCTGATCGTGCCCGGCGCACTCAGGGTCGTCGCGCCAGTGACGTTGAGGGTGCCGGTGCTGAATGCCTGATTATTGCTCACCTGCACCGTGCCGCCATTGAGCGTGGTGTTGCCCAGATAGGTGTTGGCAGCGCTGAGGTTCAACTGGCTGGCGCCTAGTTTGGTCAGGCCACCGCTACCGGAAATCACCCCACTCAGGGTGGTCGCGTTGGTGCCTTGCACGGTGACGCCGCCGGCCCCGAGGGAGATCAGATTGGCGATGTTCAACCCGGCATTGCTGGCCTGCAGAATCCCGCCGTTGGAGGTGAGCACACCGCTGCCGAAGGTGGCGTTGTTGTTGAAGTTCGCGATACCGCCGTTGAGCGTGGTCGCGCCGCTGACCAGTGGCCCCTGCAAGGTCCAGGTGCCGCTGTTGAGGGTCAGGTTGTTGAAGTTGACGTAGGTGGCGCTCGATGCCGTGCCAGTCCCTGTGATACCGACGCCGGCCGGGTTTTGCAGGATCAGGCTGTTGGTGCCGCCCGCGCCGCCATCGACGGTACCGGTCGGGGCGAACGTCAGGTTGATATTGATCAACCCACCAAGGCCGACGCTGATCTGCACGCCATCACCAACCTGCACCGAAGAACCGGTCACCGCCGTAAAGGTGTTGGTGCTCGCCGCGCCCATCGACACACCGCCGGTAATCGCACCGGCGTTGGTGAAGGTGTTGCCCGCCGCCGACGTCTCGAACGCGATCCGGCCGTTGATGACGCCGGTACTGCTGTTGGTCATGTTGACCTGCGAGCCACCGTAGACGCCGATCACCGGGGTATCCGCGAGGGTAATGCCGCCGATCGACAGGCCGGTCGAGGTAATCGTGCCGTTGTTGGTGATGCTGGTGGTGCCGGCCGCGGCGTTGTTCACGCCAATCGCCAGGCCGTCGATGCTGGTCAGGTTAAGCCCGAGCAGCATGCCCGTACCACGGATGATGCTGCTGGCGTTGTTGAGTACGCTGACCGTGCTCGTAGCGCCATTGCCGATGAACGCGCCGCCGCTCAACACCGAGACCAGGCCGAGGACTGCCGGATCCATGATGCCGGAGTTGTTCAGGGTGATGTTGACCCCCGTCAGGTCCATGACATGCCCGCCAAGGGTCGCGTTCATCTGCGCGCCGCTGTTGACGTTGACCGTCAGATTATTAGAGGCACTGGCGAAGTCGTTGGGAACCAGTGGCAGCGGTGGCACCCCCGTACACGTCACGATTGAACCGGCCGTGGAGCACGTAGCCAACGCCGGTGCGCTGACGCCGCCGAACAACAGCCCGGCGACGCTCAGGTGCACAGCAAGGGAGAGTGGGGAAAAACGCGAAACGAGGGCGACACCAAACCTTGCTTCCACGGGCTACTCCTTGTCGTGGCCAATTTCTTCCTTGAAGGCGTGCAAAGCCTGCTTATTCCACACGCGAATCAAGACTGCGACGGTCATCACAAAACCGTTGATTGGGGACAAAGCTAGTAGACGCCCCGCCATGGGGCACTGATTAAATGGTGTTAATACTTTAATACTAGAGGGGTCTGGAATAAGCCTTTCAGCCCGTATTCATTGGCGCTGAAGAGATGCAAAACGGTGGGAGCGAGCTTGCTCGCGAATGCGTTGTGTCAGCTTACGGATACTTTTCTGATACCCCGCCTTCGCGAGCAAGCTCGCTCCCACAAGGAACTGTAGGGTCTGCAAACCCGCGCCTGACCGATCCATCAGGAAATACTGAAAAAGGACAGATTTTTCAGCCCATTGAAGGTTTTGGTACGCCTTGTGCAAACGTTTGCGTAACGTCAATACCAACGTATTCGTAACAAAACCGTACAAGCCCACGGAACACGGGCCTCGATCTGCAAAAAAGGACTTTGAATGCACGCCGCCTCGCCCTTTCGCGCACCTTTTGCGCGCACGCTCGCTGTTTCCCTGCTACTGACCGGCGTTACCGGACTTCTCAGCCACAGCGCTTTGGCGCAACCGGCGCCCGCCGAAGAATCCGCCCAGGGCGAAGCGCTCAGCCCCGAAGCCAGCCCGCCGAAAAAAGGCGCCTACCTGTCGGACTGGTACAACCAGGACCTGATGCTGATCGGCAGCAAGGACATCAGTTTCGGCCCGCAACCGGCCGACGACATCTATCTGGAATACGAGTACTTCGGCCGTAAAGGTCCGTTCGAACTGTACGGTTATGTCGACATTCCGAAGATCTTCAACATCGGCAACAGCCACGACAAAGGCGTGTGGGACCACGGCTCGCCAGTGTTCATGGAACACGAACCGCGTATCTCCATCGACTACCTCGCCGGCCGCAGCCTGGCCATCGGCCCGTTCAAGGAATGGTATGTAGCGTTTGACTGGATCTATGATCATGGCAGCCGCAAAGAGAACCGCGCCAATACCCTTTACAGCGGTTTCGGCACCGACATCGACACCCACTCGCGGGTCAATCTGTCGGCCAACCTGTACGGTCGCTATCAGTGGGAAAACTACGGTGCGAGCAATGAATATTCGTGGGACGGCTACCGCGCTCAGCTCAAATACATCGTGCCGATCGACAAATTCAGCAACGGCGCCTCGCTGACTTACATCGGTTTTACCAACTTCGATTTCGGCTCGGACATCCACAAGGACAACCCCGCTCGCACCGCCAACGCGACGGTGGCAACCAATGTCCTGCTCTACTCGTTTACCCATTTGCGCTTCACGCTGGTGGGGCGTTATTTCCACAACGGCGGCAACTGGGAAGACGGCAGCGAGCTGAATTTTGGCGACGGCAATTTCCGTGCGCGTTCCAACGGCTGGGGTTACTACGCCGGCGTCGGTTATCAGTTCTGAATCAAGGAGTTTTCCATGCAAGCAATGATGCGTTTGACCCTCGCCGGTGCAGCCCTGCTCTCCTCTACCGCGTGGGCAGCCGAGGCGCCGATTCAACCGAAAGTCGTGTTGATCACCATGTTCGCCCCTGAGGCGCAACACTGGATCGATCGCCTGCAGTTGAAACAGGAAATTCGTGTACCGGGCCTGTCTGCGGAGTATCCGAGCATCCGCTGCAACGCGCAGCAGGTGTGCCTGTTGACCACCGGCATGGGCCAGACCAATGCGGCCGCCTCGACCCTGGCGCTGGCCTTGTCGCCGAAATTCGACCTGCGCAAAAGCTACTTTTTGATCGCCGGGATCGCTGGCATCAGCCCGAAACACGGGACCATCGGCACCGCCGCTTGGGCGCATTATCTGGTGGAATTCGGCACGCAATGGGAGATCGATTCGCGCGATGCGCCGTCGACCTGGCCGACTGGCTATCTGGGCATCAACACCCAAGGCCCGAACGAAAAACCGCCGCTGGATTACAAGACTGAAGTCTTCGAGCTCAACCCGAAGCTGCAGGACAAGGCATTCGCCCTGAGCCATAAAGTCGAGCTGAGCGAGAGCAAGGAATCGGCGGCGTGGCGCCTGAAATACCCGTCAGCCCCGGCCAATCAACCACCGGTGGTGACCCGCTGCGACACACTGGCCGGCAACACTTGGTTTTCCGGCACACGCCTGAGTGAGCGGGCTGAGGTCTGGACCCAGTTACTGACCGACAACAAGGGCCAATACTGCACGACGCAACAGGAAGACAACTCGACCTATGAGGCCTTGCTGCGTGCAAGCCGTGAAGGTCTGGTCGACGTGCAACGCCTGGCTGTGGTGCGTGCCGGCTCCGACTTCGACCGCCCGGAACCGGGCGGCAGTGAAGTGGACAACTTGCTCAAATACGCCGATCAGGGCGGCTTCGTGCCGGCGTTGGAGAACCTCTATCGCACGGGTAATCCGCTGGTGCAGGACATCCTGAAAAACTGGTCGACATGGGAAAACGGCGTCCCCGCCTCTTAAGAACAGCGAAAATCCCTGTGGGAGCTGGCTTGCCAGCGATGGCGGCGGAACAGGCAAAGAAGAAGTTGCCTGAACTGACGCTATCGCTGGCAAGCCAGCTCCCACAGATTGCTGGGTTTCAAGGAGATCCAAGGTGTATCAGGGGATAAGAATGACCTTGTCACCGCTGCCCTGATTCACATCCGAATAACGCTGAAGACCGTCAGCCAGCGGCGCCTCGACCAACCCCTGCGGCAACGGCAGCAGCCCTTCATCAAAGAATCGCCCGAACTGCTCCAGCATCGCCGCGCAGGCTTCTACGCCATACAACAACGAATTGATCCCGACCACCGAACCACCTTTGCGGTACAGCGCCAGTGCGGGCAACTGCACGTGCCCATCCACCGGAGCCGCGATGATCGCGATCCGTCCGAACGTGGCCAATGCCGCCACCGACGCCGGCAACCAGAAACCGGTGGTGTCGAAGATCACATCGGCACCACCGCGATACACCGCATTAACCTGCGCACCGAGGTCTTCGGGCTTATCCAGTTGAAGGGTCTGATAACCCTGCATCTGCAATTCCGCCACCTGCTCCGGGCGCCGCGCCGCTGCCAACAATTGCGCACCGCGCACTTTCGCCAGCGCCAATGCTGCAGTCGCTACCGCACCGCCACCGATCACCAGCAAACGGGTTTCGGCGCTCACTAAACTGCGCTCCAGCGCATCCCACGCCGTGGTGTAAGGCACGCCGAGGCTGGCGGCTTGGGTGAAACTCAGGTGCGAGGGCTTGTGCGCCACACCATTGGCCGGCAGTTTGACGAACTCGGCGTGGGAGCCATCGGCAAAAAAGCCCAGCTCACGGCCAGTGCCCCAGACTTCCTGACCGATCAACGCTTGCGGGCCTTCGACAACGATACCAGCGAAATCGCGGCCGGGAATCCGTGGCAGCGTGGTGTACGGAAAACGGCCGAGGACGTTTTTCACATCGCTGGGATTCAGGCCGGCAGCCTTGATCTGCACCAGCACTCCGTCAGCGCCGGGTACCGGAGTCAGCACCTCGACATAGCGCAGGGAAGACAGGTCGCCGGTTTTATCGAATTGCAGTGCTTTCATGGGGACATCCACCGAAGGAAAAGAGGAAATTCAGGACAACCAACCCGCGACCAGCTGTCGGCCCATCGGCCACAACTGTTCGCCGGCCAGCATGCCGAGCAAACCGACCAGCGCGATGGCCGGTGGCGCCGGAGAACGGAAGTCCAGCGCGCCGTACAACAGGCCGACGCCCAGACCAATGGCCAGCGAGATCAGGTAGTTCATGGGGAGAAACTCCGCCGTTTGAAGGGAATGGGCAGAGTTTAGGGAACCAGCGGGCATGGCATCGGCCAAGGACTTCTGAATTTCGGACAAGTACCGGATGCACACCACAAAACCCTGCGGGAGCTGGCTTGCCAGCGATGAGGCCTGTGCATCCGACATCCTCATCGGCTGACACACCGCTATCGCTGGCAAGCCAGCTCCCACAAGGTTCTGTGTAGGTTCAGGACAGCGTCGTTACAGAGTGAATTGTGAAGGAGCGACACCCAATTCGCGGCGAAACATGTCGCTGAAACTGCTGGGTGAGTAGCCGAGTTCGCGGGCAATCACACTCACCGCCACGCCCTGAATCAGTTCCGCCACCGCCGTCGCCAGTTGTACCTGCCGCCGCCACTCGGCGAAGCCCATACCGAGGCTGTCCTTGAACAACCGCGCCAGGGTGCGCACGCTGGCTCCGGCATTTTCCGCATGCTGTTCGAAAGGAATCTCCAGCGACGGCGCCGCCATCACCGCCTGACACAGATTCATCAAGCGCCGGTCGGACTCATCCGGCATCGGGATCTTCAACTGTGAACGCCTTGCGCGTTTCAGCTCAAGCAACGCCAACCCGACCAACGCCTCGTAATACGCAGGATCACCGCTGTCGCCCTGCTCCACCAGCCCGACAATCAGCTCGCGCAACAAACCGCCGACCTCGATCACCTGCACGGTCTGATCCAGCGTTGCCGCCAGCGCCGGGCGCAGGTAGATATTGCGCATCTGCAGATCCGACACCACCCGAATCCCGTGCGGTACACCCGGCGGCAACCACACCGCACGCTGCGGCGGCACCACCAGCGCCTCGTGCGGGGTTTCGACCCACATCACACCGCTCATCGCATACAGCAACTGCCCCCAGACATGCTCGTGCGGCTCGATGAACAAGCCGCGCGGGTACGTGCGTGCCACACGTTGCACGGGCACATCGGTATCGCTGAGATCAGGGGGTGCGGCAAGGGCCATGGCGAGCATTCATTGGGCTTGGCGGAAACGCCATGGTAACCAGTGCGCCACGGCGTCGCCAACGATAGATACCGTCGGACAATCCGAGTGAATTTTCCCGGCGCACCGCGATCCCTCTATTACCACAGGGAGGAATACGGGCTTTATGAACAACGCAAAACTCTATGTCATCGAATACACCCTTCACGGCACGCCCAAGTCGTTCATTATCCGCTCGGACAAAATGGACAACACCGAGGCGTGGCACTGGGCGAGTTGCGACGCTGGCGTCGGTCGCATTCCGCGCTTTGGCCGCGAAAAGGTGCAGAAGACCAGCAAACCGATGGCGGAAAAATTCGGCGTGGAAAACGTCGTGTGGCGACCGACCAGCTAAGCTCAGCCTGGGATCGGCATCATTCGGGGGAATGCACCATGAGCAACATCATCAGCCCGGCGCACCTGGACTACGGCCTCGATACCCTGTTCGGGCGGATCACCAAAAGCGTCGAATGCGGCGTTGGGCTGGAGGCGGTCGAAGATGATCCGTTTCGCTTTGCTCTGCGCGTGCCGGCACCGCTGCCGGAAGACCTTGATCAAGCGAAAACCGTCGTGGTCAGGGTGGAAGGCCGGCGGCTGCAAGGCACGGTGCGGCTTACTGAGCGGCTGGATGATGAGAGCCTGAAACTGGAAGTGGAGCCTGATTAGGCTCCACTTTTTTATGCGTCGTTCGTCATCCGTGGGCGCATTTACAGCCCTTGGTTGAGCACTCTTCGCCACTCTTGTGGTGGTGGGCGCAGGCTTCACAGCAATAGTGTTTGCCGTGAACTGCGTAGGCATGCTCGCCTTCCTTGATGGTGCATTTGCAGTTGGGGCAATCGCATTTTCTATCGGGCATGGGACAGACTCCTTGGGTGGTGGTTGTCTGGGGCTTGAAGGGCAAGCCGTGATAATCAGTGTAGGAGGTGCTGGCGATTTGGGGTTTTGGGGGCATATCCGTTGCTGCGGGTGTTGCCGCTGGCGGTTTCGCTCTTACAGCGAGTCACCTTTTCCAAACGCCGAAAAGGTAACCCAAAAGGCTTTGCCCCGGCGTACGGCACTTCGCTGAGGCTCAGTGTTCCCTCGCTACGGTGTCCATCCGGGGGCATCGCCTACGGTTTGCTTCGCTGCACCTCCTCTCGATGTGTTCGACTTCGTCGAACGGCGCTGCGCGCCTACCCCCGGATGAACACCTTCGCTCGGCCTGCCGAAGGGGCAAAAGATCAAAAGCCAAAGCCAAAGCAAGATCAAAAGCCCCTCACCCTAGCCCTCTCCCGGAGGGAGAGGGGACTGACCGAGTGGTTTGGGAGATGTACGCCGACGTGCGATTCCGCGTTGAACTCAGGCTTTGAAAAGCACACAAATTAGCTCCCTCTCCCTCGGGAGAGGGCTGGGGTGAGGGGCGAATCCAACACAAAACCAAAGCCGAACCCCGCTCCTCACCACTCAATAGGCCGAGTGTCAGCTCGCCTGCTTTTGATCTTGATCCACGGGCGACGTCGGAAGGCTTCGTTCCGGGATTGATCCGGGCGTGGGAGCGCAGCGACCGTTTGGCGAAGCCAAACACAGCGAGAGGAGGTGCAGCGAAGCAAACCGTAGGCGCTGCGCCCGGATCGATCCCGCAGCGAAGGAACCCCGAGCCCCAGCGAGCGGGCCGCACGCAGGAGCAAGCCCTTTTGGTTACTTTTGGCTGGGCCGGCATTCCGGGCGTTTGCCAAAAGTGACCCGCCGTAAGGGCGGAACCCTAAGCCGCCGTTACCGCAGCAACGGATATGTACTCAAAATAAAATCACCCAGCCCGACGCGAACTCCGATACATAAACACCAAAGCCACCCCCAAACACACCATCGCCAAGATCCGACTTGAAGAAAGCTCGATCGCCGGATTCCCCAACCAGCCAAAATTATCAATCAACATCCCCATCCCCAACTGCCCGACAATCACCGCCACCGTTGCCACAGCCGTCCCCACCACCGGCACCGCCCCCACCATCACCATCATGTACACCACTCCAAACAACGCCCCCGTCAACTGCCACTTCGGCACATCCAAAAGACTCACCGCCTGCGCCGGCTCAAAAAACAAAATCAACAACCCCGTCGTCACGGCCCCCACAACAAATGTCAGCAGACTACTGCGCAACACCCCAACGGTTTCCCCCAGACGCCCATTGATCGCTGCCTGCACACTCAACACCGCACCGGCCAACACCACCACCGCCAACAAAATAACCAGACTCATCACTCACCCCCGCGCAATCAAAACAAGTGCCACTACAATCAACCCCAACGCCAGCCACCGCTCGGCATTGACCTTCTTGCGCGTCGCGCCAAACCAGCCGAAATGGTCAATCAACACACTCTTGCCGACCTGCCCGGACAGAATCGCGATCATCGTCATGGCAATCCCGATATGCGGCGTCGCCAACGTCAGCACCACCACATACATCGGCCCCAGGAAACCACCAATCAACTGCCAGCGCGGCAGATCCGTCAGTGCCGGGCCTTTTTGCGGGCCTGCGAACAACAACAGCAAAAACAGAATCGCCGAGCCGACGCCAAAGATGCTCAAGGTCGCCCATAGATGCCCGACCTGCACACCCAACGGCCCAAGCAACCCCGCCTCCACCGACAAGCCCATGCCCGCGAGAATCACCAGCGGCAGCAACAACAAGCGCAATCCGGATTTCGTCGCCGGCGCGCTAACGCTCACCTCATCCAACGTCTGCATAAACAACTTCCACTCAAATAAACGATGGCGCGGATTATCGGCTGGCGAAGCTGTGCGATAAATGGGAGCATCCGGACAACACTTTTGCGCAACTCGCACAGCAGGATGATCCATGCACGGGCTTAACGAACTCGGATTCAAGGCACTCAGGCTGTTTGTGGCCGTGCTCGATCACGGCAGCTTCTCCGAAGTGGCCCGCCGCGAAGGCGTGGCGCCCTCCTCGATTTCGCGGCAGATCCAGTTGATGGAACAGGCGCTGAATCAGCAATTGCTCTACCGCCACACCCGCGCCGTCACGCCCACCGAAGCCGGGCGCATGCTCGGCCATCATGCGCGACTGGTGCTAGTGCAACTGGAGGAAGCCGAACAGGCGCTGCAGGAACAGCAAAGCGAACCCACCGGCCTGGTGCGGATCAACGCCCCGGTGGTGTTCGGCCAGCGCCATCTGACGCCGTGGCTGGGCAAGTTGTGTGCGCGTTATCCGAAGCTGCAACTGGATATTCAACAGACTGACCATTACGTCGACCCGTTGCAGGAAGGTGCCGACCTGCTGTTCCGCATCGGCCCGTTGCACGACTCGAGCATGCAGGCACGGATTCTCGCGCCACATCGCTTTCAGGTCGCGGCCAGTCCGGCGTATCTCAAGCGCCACGGCACACCGCTAAAGCCCGAAGATCTCGCGCAACACCAGTGCCTCGCCTACAAAGGCGCGACCGGCCAGCAGCGCTGGTTTTTCCGCCGCGATGGCAAGGACTGGACGCCGTACTCGGTGAAAGGCCCGATCACTGGCAACCACGCCGACACCCTTACCCAAGCCGCCGAGCAGGGGTTGGGGCTGGTGATGTTTCCGTCGTGGCTGATTGGTGAAGCGGTGCGCGACGGCACGCTGGTGCCGGTGTTGAGGGAATATCAGGTGTCGAACAGCCTGGAACCGCAGCAGATTGCGGTGTTGTGGCCGGGGAGCCGGAGGTTGTCGGTGAAGGTGCGGACGGTGATTGATTTCTTTGTCGAATGCTTTGGTGAAGTGCCTTACTGGGACAGACCTTGATATGCGTGAAGATCAAGAGCCCCTCACCCTAGCCCTCTCCCGGAGGGAGAGGGCTAGGGTGAGGGGCTTTTCAAGCGGTCAGATCCGGAACTGACCCACGAGTTTGCCAAGGCGCTGCCCCAGCTCCGCCAGACTCCGCGACGTCTGCGCGCCCAATTGCGTTTCATCGGCCACGTTATCCACCGCCACCGCAATCTGGTGCACGCTGCGGTTGATCTCTTCGGCCACCGCCGTCTGTTCTTCAGCGGCGCTGGCGATCTGCGCGTTCATCGAGTTGATCGTCGCAATCAACGATGCCATCGCATCCAGCGAAGCCCCGGCCTGATTGGCTTGCTGTGAAGTGCCGTCACCCGCCTCGCTGGAACGGCGCATCGCCTCGACCGCCGATTGCGTACCCGCCTGCAAGCGATCGATCATGCCCTGAATTTCCTGGGTGCTGATCTGCGTACGACTGGCCAGTGCCCGCACCTCATCCGCCACCACGGCAAAGCCACGTCCGGCTTCACCGGCGCGCGCCGCTTCAATCGCCGCGTTCAATGCCAACAGGTTGGTTTGTTCGGCAATCGAACGAATCACCCCGAGCACGCCGACAATCGACGTCACGTCCTGCTGAAGGCTGTCGAGCGACACGCCGCTACTGCGAATATCGTCCACCAGCGCATGAATCTGTTTGATACTGCCGGCCACCACACGCTTGGCGCTCTGGCCTTCTTCATCGGTCTGCTGGGCGGCGACGGCGGCGTTCTGTGCGCTCTTTGCCACTTCCTGCGCGGCGGCGGACATCTCGTTGATCGCCGTGGCGACCTGATCGGTCTCGTGACGCTGACGTTCCATCGCCTGATCCGAGCGCTGCGCCTGATCGGACACCTGCGTCACCAGCCCGGTGAGTTGCGTGGTCA
This sequence comes from Pseudomonas sp. NPDC085632, assembly GCF_044541255.1. Lineage (NCBI taxonomy): Bacteria > Pseudomonadati > Pseudomonadota > Gammaproteobacteria > Pseudomonadales > Pseudomonadaceae > Pseudomonas > Pseudomonas sp. NPDC085632. The sequence continues at coordinate 60,898 of NZ_JBITSX010000031.1, forward strand.
TTTCGGTGATCTGCCGCACCAGGCCGTGGATCTTGTCGACGAAGCGGTTGAACGAACCGGCCAGTTCACCGAGCTCATCCTGGCTGGTGATGTTCAGCCGACGCGTGAGGTCGCCCTCTCCCGCCGCGATGTCATCGAGGTTGGCTTTCATCAGGGTCAGCGGACGCAAAATGGTATTGGCCAGCAGCATCCCCGCCGCCGCGATCACCAACAGCACCACCACCGCCACACCAACGATGCTCAGCACCACGCCTTGCATGCGCTCCTGCACCTGCGCTTCGACCAGGGCCACTTGTGCTTCGATGCCGTCGAGGTTGACCGACGTGCCGACCGCCATGTCCCACTTGGCCAGGTATTCGGTGTAACCGAGTTTGGGCACCAGCACTTGCGCGTTGCCCGGCAGTGGCGAGCTGTATTGCAGATAGTGGGTACCGTCCTTCGCCACGCTCACCAGGCCGCGGTTGACGTAGACGCCGTTCGGGTCGCGGTTGTCCTTGAAGCTTTTGCCCACGCCTTCGGGGTCGTTGGCCTTGAACAGGCGCACGGTCTCGGAGTCGTAGCCGAAGAAGTAGCCGTCCTTGCCGTAGCGAATGCCGGAGAGCAGTTTGATCGCCTGGGCGCGTGCCTCGTTATCGCCCGGCGCGGCCGCGTCGTACAGCGGTTTGATCGTGGTCATGGCCACGGCAACGTAACTTTGCAGGGTGGCTTTGGCATCGCCGAGCAGGCGCTCGCGTGTCTGTTCGACCTCTTTGTGCGCCTGTTCCTGGAGAATGAACAGCGTGGTCAGACTGATGACCAGCGCAAAGAGCAACACCGGAAGAACAGCGAGGGAGAGGACTTTAGCCTTGAGGCTCAGGCGCATTGTGGGAGCTCACTCTTTTGATTTTATTGGCGTGGTTAAAGGCTTTAACGGCACGCCATCACAAAAGTTGAGCGTCGGTATGAGGATCGTTCCCACGCTCTGCGTGGGAATGCAGCCCCGGACGCTCCGCGTCCAACAACGTGACGCAGAGCGTCACAAGAGGCATTCCCACGCAGAGCGTGGGAACGATCACCGACGGAGTTTAGAGGACCATCGCGGCCACCCAGCCGAACGCCAGCAGCGGCAAGTTATAGTGCAGGAACGTTGGCACCACGGTGTCCCAGATGTGGTGATGCTGACCGTCGATGTTCAAGCCAGAGGTCGGGCCCAAGGTCGAATCCGAGGCCGGTGAGCCGGCGTCGCCCAACGCACCGGCGGTGCCGACGATGCACACGATCGCGATCGGGCTGAAGCCCAGTTGCACGCACAGCGGCACAAAAATCGCCGCCAGAATCGGCACGGTGGAAAACGACGAACCGATGCCCATGGTCACCAGCAACCCGACCAGCAACATCAGCAGCGCACCGACACCCTTGCTGTGATTGATCCACGACGCCGACGATTCGACCAGTGTCTGCACTTCGCCGGTGGCCTTCATCACTTCGGCAAAACCGGAGGCCGCGATCATGATGAAGCCGATCATTGCCATCATTTTCATGCCTTCGGTGAACAGGTCATCGGTCTCGCGCCATTTCACGATGCCCGATACCGAGAAGATCAGAAAACCGACCAGCGCCCCGATAATCATCGAGTCCAGCAGCAGTTGCACAATGAACGCGGCGGCAATCGCCACACCGGCAATCATCAGGCTCATCGGGTTGTACTGCACCGCAACCTGCTCGACCTGCTCGATCTTCGCCAGGTCGTACACGCGCCGTTTGCGATACGTGATGAACGCCATCGCCAGGCCGAAGACCATGCCCAGCGCCGGAATGCCCATGGCGTGGGTGACGTTGATGCCGCTGATGTCGACGCCGCTACGCGCAACATTCGCCAACAAAATCTCGTTGAGGAAAATGTTACCGAAGCCTACCGGCAGAAACATGTACGGCGTGATCAGACCGAACGTCATCACGCAGGCGATCAAGCGGCGGTCGAGTTGCAGCTTGGTCAGTACATATAGAAGAGGCGGCACCAGCAGCGGAATGAACGCGATGTGGATCGGCAGGATGTTCTGCGAAGCGATCGCCACGACCCACAGCAAGCCGATCAGCAGCCATTTGACGTTGCCTCCGCCGGTCGCATGTTGACGGTCGACCATGGCCAGCGCCTTGTCGGCCAAGGCATGGGCCAGGCCCGACTTGGCAATTGCCACGGCGAAAGCACCGAGCAATGCGTAGGACAACGCCACCGTCGCCCCACCGCCCAGACCGCTGTTGAAGGCCTTGAGCGTGGCATCGATGCCCAGGCCACCGGTGAGGCCGCCGACCAGCGCGCCAACGATCAAGGCGATCACTACGTGCACGCGGGACAGGCTGAGGATCAGCATGACGCCGACTGCCGCTATGACTGCATTCATTTCACTTCCTCGAAAAACACTGCGGTGGAAAACCGACCGCCAGACAGAATGAGTCCGCCAAAGCTAACCGGCGGATTTGCAAAGAGGGTCTTATTAGAAGGGCGCGCACTGTGCCGCAGCGAACTTCCCTTGTCAAAGCCAACGCCGTCTCTGCTGATCGTTCCCACGCTTTGCGTGGGAACGCCTCAATGGACGCTCTGCGTCCGCTTTGGGGCGCGGAGCGTCCCGGGCTGCATTCCTTTGCTGCGCGTGGGAACGATCAAGAACAGGGTTTTCAGCCTCCGCATGCGGCAATCGGTCATATTGTGTTTCAAGGATAAAGAAAGCCGGTTTGCGGCCGTTACAGTGCAAAGTCTCAGATATTTATCGAATAAGGACGTCTCCATGTCGCTCAGACAACTTTCCATCCAATGGAAAATCACCCTGCTCGCCGGCCTGTGCCTGGCCGGTATCGTGACCCTGTTGGTGGGTCTTTCGCTGTATCGCATGGAGCACAGTTCTGAACTGGTGAAAGCTTCGAGCATGGAAATGCTCACTGAGTCGGCGCAGGCGCGTATCGAGTCGCAAGGTGAAGTGCAGGCCGCCGGCATTCGCCAGCAGTTCATGGACGCCTATCAGTACGGCCACGGCTTTTCGCGGCAGGTGTTGTTCCTGCGCGAACAGGCCGAGAAGCGTTTTCTCGATGCCTTCGACCTGCGCGAGGACATGACCCGTCAGGTCAAATCGGCGCTGCAAGCCAACCCGGACCTGCTCGGCCTGTCGCTGGTGTTCGAAGCCAACGCACTGGACGGCAAAGACGAACTGTTCGCCGGTCAGGCTGAACTCGGCAGCAATGACAAGGGCCGTTTCGCCCTGTACTGGTCGCAACCGACCCCGGGCAAAGTCACGTCGATGGCCCTTCCGGAAAGCGACATGGCCGACACCAGCACCGGCCCCAGCGGTCAAGCGGCCAACGCCTGGTTCACCTGCCCGCGCACCACGCTCAAGCCGTGCGTGATCGAACCGTACTTCTATGTGATCGACGGCCAGAACGTGCTGATGACCAGCATCGTCTTCCCGCTGATGGTCAACGGTAAAGTCATCGCTTCGCTGTCGGTCGATATCAACCTCAACAGTCTGCAAGCGATCAGTCAGGGCGCCAGCAAAAAGCTCTACGACGGCCAGACCGCTGTGAGCATCATCAGCCCCGCCGGCTTGCTCGCCGGCTACAGCCCGGATGCCGGCAAACTCAGCCAGCGTCTGGATGCCGTGGACAAAATCAGCGGCGCCGAACTGCTGAGCAAACTCGCGTCTACCAGCAGTGTGAGCAGCCTGCACAGCAACGGCCAGTTGAAAGTGCTGTCGCCGTTCCAGCCGATTCCCGGTGGCCCGTCGTGGGGCGTGCTGCTGGATGTGCCGGAAAAAGTCCTGGTCAGCCGCGCCGAAGCGCTCAAGCAACAACTGGACGCGAGCAATAATTCCGGCACGTTGATCGAGCTGAGCCTCGGCGTACTCGCCGCGTTGATCGGCCTGCTGCTGGTGTGGCTGATGGCACGCAGCGTGACCAAGCCGATCCTCGGCGTGGCGCACATGCTTGAAGACATCGCCAGCGGCGAAGGTGATCTGACCCGCCGTCTGGCCTACGACAAGCAGGACGAACTCGGTCAGTTGGCGGGTTGGTTCAACAAGTTCCTCGACAAGTTGCAGCCGATCATCGCCGAGGTGAAACGCTCGGTGCAGGACGCGCGCAACACCGCCGACCAGTCTTCGGCCATCGCCACGCAAACCAGCGCCGGCATGGAGCAGCAATACCGTCAGGTCGATCAGGTCGCCACCGCGTCTCACGAGATGAGTGCGACCGCGCAAGACGTTGCGCGCAGTGCCGCGCAAGCAGCCGAAGCCGCCAAGGATGCCGATCGTGCGACCCGCCAGGGCCTGACCGTGATCGACCGCACCACCGCGAGCATCGACACCCTCGCCGCCGACATGAGCGCAGCGATGGTGCAAGTTGAAGGTCTGGCCGCCAACAGCGAGAAGATCGGCGCCGTGCTGGAAACCATCCGCGCGATTGCCGAGCAGACTAACTTGCTGGCGCTCAACGCCGCGATCGAAGCGGCGCGTGCCGGTGAGGCCGGACGCGGTTTTGCCGTGGTCGCCGATGAAGTACGCAACCTCGCTCGCCGTACACAGGAATCGGTGGAAGAAACCCGTCAGGTGATTGAGCAGTTGCAAAGCGGCACCCAGGAAGTGGTCGGTTCGATGGGCAACAGCCATCGTCAGGCTCAGGGCAGTGTCGAACAGGTGGGCCAGGCGGTGACGGCGCTGCGTCAGATAGGCGATGCGGTGACAGTGATCAGCGACATGAACCTGCAGATTGCCAGTGCGGCGGAAGAGCAGAGTGCGGTGGCGGAAGAGATCAATAACAACGTGGCGACGATTCGTGACGTGACGGAGTCGCTGTCCGGGCAGGCGAATGAGTCGGCGCGGGTGAGTCAGTCGCTCAATAGTCTGGCAAATCAGCAGCAGAGTTTGATGGATCAGTTCCGGGTGTGATTCGAAGTTTGTGGGGTGTCCGCTGGATTCCCCCCTCACCCTGATCTGGCTTAATGATTCTGGACACCCCTAAAGGGCGTTAATCTACGCCCAACGAAGAGGTGTGATTTGACCAGACGATATTTTTCGACAGATT
>NZ_JBITSX010000032.1:0-65567 GCF_044541255.1 Pseudomonas sp. NPDC085632
GAACTTGCAGATCGTTACGGCAGGTAAGAAGATCTAAAACCGTCCACCATGTCTCCGAACATGTGTCCACCATGTCTCCGGTACATACACTCCCAAAGGGAGAGGGGGCCGACCGAGGTGTCTGGCGTCATCCATCGACCTGAGAGAATGTGCCGATTATGGATTCGCTGAAGCTCGCTCAAGTCGGTGTAGCTCTTGAATATCCCCCATTCAGTCCCCTCTCCCTCCGGGAGAGGGCTAGGGTGAGGGGCTCTTGAAGGCCTAATGAATAATCCAGCTAAGCAACCACAACCCCAGCAACAACCAGATGATCCCGGCAATGATCGACGCATTCATGAACGCCCGAATCGCCGACCACAACAGCATCAGCCCGACGATCAGCGCGATGATGCTGATGATCGAGGTGTCCATCCCCAGCGTCTTCGCCAGCCCGTCGACAAAGTTGCCGCCGGCATTGCTCAGAATGTTGAACAGGCCACTGAGGCCATCGACGATAAACCGGATGACTGAACCGAGCGCTTGCCCGAGCCATTCGAAAAAGCTTTCTACCTGCATGTGTGCATCCTGATGAAAGAGCTGAGCCTTGGGCCACAACGCGGGTGGCCGAGTTCCCTGCATGATAGACGGTTTACGCTTGCCTTCATGCTGTATCCCCCCGAAGCTATACGCCTTCAGGAGAGCCCGATGAACCTTGTTGAACTGACCGAACGCCTGCACGCCATTCGCGACCGCAATGACTGGCGGCAATTTCACAGCCCGAAAAATCTGGCCATGGCCGCCAGCGTCGAGATGTCTGAACTGGTGGAAATCTTCCAGTGGCTGACTGAAGACCAGTCGCGCCAGTTGCCCCCTGACACACTCGCCCACGCCGGGCAGGAAGTCGGCGATATCGTGCTGTATCTGTTGCTGCTGTGCAGCGAGTTGGGGCTGGACATGAATGAAGTGGTGCGCGCCAAGCTCGCCGACAGCGAACGGCGGTTCAGCTGATGAGCGACCGGCATTTCGATCAGTTGGCGACGCGTTTCGCCGAAAAAATCTACGGTGGCGCCAAAGGCGCGATTCGTCTCGCGGTGCTACAGGCTGACCTGGCCGAAGCACTGCCGGATCGTCCGTTGCGCGTCCTCGACATTGGCGGCGGGCTGGGTCACATGTCGCTGTGGCTGGCCGAGCGCGGCCACGATGTGACCTTCACCGAACCGGCCGCGCCGATGCTCGAAGGCGCGCGCCAGCGTTTCGCTGAGGCCGGGCAAACCGCGACGTTCATTCAGGCGCCGTGGCAGGAACTGCTCGGGCAACTCACCGAACCGTACGATCTGGTGATCTGCCACGCCGTGCTCGAATGGCTCGCCGAACCCCACGCGATCCTGCCGGTGCTGCATCAACTGACCAAGCCCGGTGGCTGGTTGTCGCTGGCGTTCTATAACCGTGATGCGCTGATCTACCGCAACCTGCTCAAAGGCCATTTCAAGAAAATGCGCAAGAACAGCATGGCCGGGGAAAAGCAAAGCCTGACCCCGCAACAGCCCCTTGATCCACGGGAATTGGCAACGCAACTCGACGGCCTGTGGCGGGTCGAAACCCAGAGCGGGATTCGCGTTTTCCACGACTACATGCCGGTGGAGTTCCAGGCCCGCGCCGAACTCGTGGATGTGCTCGAGATGGAGCTCGCTCACCGCCGTCACCCAAGCTTCGCCGGGCTTGGGCGCTACTTGCACTGGATCTGCCGGCCGATCTGATCGGAGCGCGACATGAAAGCTCAATCCGCGTTATTGCTGATGTGTCTGGGGTTGGCTGCCTGCCAGGGCAGCAACCCGTACGTGGCGCAATCGCGGCCCTTGCCGCCGGCGCCGGCGCAAGCGGCCAACACTTTTGATCGCAGCGCCTATCCTGCGCCACCGCGTGATTACGGGCGCTACCGCAGTTGGGCCTGGCTCAACGGGCAACTGCCGCCGGGCACGGCGTGGGCGGATTCGGCGCAAGTGGCCGAAGCGGTGAGCAATGCCCTCGATCAGCGCGGCTTGCGCCCACTGCACGACAATCGCCCGGCCGACCTGTTGGTCAGCGCCAATCTGCGCCTGGAAACCCGTTTGCGTCAGGTCCAGGACGACTACGGTTATTACGGCGGCGGTTACGGCGGCTATGATCGATATGGTCGCGGTTACGGCATGTACAACACGGTGCCGATCGTGCGCACGTATTCCGAGCAAGTCGTGGTGGTGCAGGTCAATCTGTTCGACGCCGGCAGCGGTCAACCGGTCTGGAGTGCCAGTGCCGAAACCGCGAACAAGGGCAGCGAAATCGATCGCACCGATTCGATCCGCGAGGCTGTGGAAAAGGCCATGTCGGCGTATCCTCCCGGTTAGCTTCCCGCAAATGACAAGCTCTCGCAGGTTCATGTCTTCAACCGGAGAAAAACCATGTTCCGCCGTCTCGCTTTACTGGCCATCGCCGCGCTGCTCAGCGCCTGCGCCGCCAACCAGGTCAATCATGACTTCGATGCCAGCCGCGATTTCGCTGCCTATCGTAGCTGGAGCTGGAAAGACCCCGCCCTGCAATATCGCCCCGATGACCCACGAATCAAGAGCGACCTGACCGAGCAACGCATTCGCCAGGCAGTCGCCGACCAACTCGATCAGCGTGGCTTGCGCCCGGCGGCTGCGGGCGCCAAGGGTGACTTGAGTGTGCAGACTTACCTGATCGTCGAGGATCGTCAGCAGCAAGTGACGACCAATTACGGCGGCGGCTGGGGTGGCCCATGGAATGGCTATTGGGGCGCACCGATGTACAACGAAACGCGCAACATCACCTATAAAGTCGCGACCATCCAGATCGACCTGCTCGACGGCAAGGACGGCAAACTGGTGTGGCGTGGCAGCGATGAGCAGATGCTCGCCAACAAGCCGAATCCCGAAGATCGCAGCAATGCCATCCGCGAAACCGTCGGGCGGATTCTGGCCAACTATCCACCGCGTTGAGTCTGTTCAGAAAAAACGGGAGCCCCTGAGCTCCCATTTTTTTGCCCTGCGACGACCCCCGGTAGGAGCTGCCGAAGGCTGCGATCTTTTGATTTTGCTTTTTAGAGGCCAAGATCAAAAGATCGCAGCCTTCGGCAGCTCCTACGGGGGATTGCGCGTCTACACTCAGTTGCACCAATGGAGCTAGCGGCAAAGGAGTGCGCCATGTCGCCTCGTTCGCGATTCACCAGCCCGGCCCGGCAACAGGGGGCGATCGGCTTGATGGCGGCGGCCACCCTCAGTCTGGCGGTGGTGATGATGTTGCTGGTGGTCGACACCGGCCGCTTGTACATGGAGCAACGCAAATTGCAGCGGGTGGTCGACAACGCCGCCCTTGAAGCCGTCAGTCGTGGCGGTAATTGCCTGCCGGGCCTGAGCGCTGCCAGTTACGCCGGACAAAGCGCGGTACGCAATGGCTACATCGTCGATGCCGGCAACACCCTCGCCACCACGTGCGGCACCCTGGTGACGGCCGGCACCGGCCTGCGCACCTTCGCGGTAGATGCCACGCAGGCCGCCGCGGTCAAAGTCGTCGCCAGTCGCACGGTGACCACCAGTTTTGCCGGTGGCGTACAGGCCTTGTTCAGCGGCACTCCGGTCAGTCTCAATACCACGCTCAATGCCTCGGCGGTGGCCGCCAAACCGCAGCCGACGGTGGCCCAGCTGAATATTCGCAGCACCCTGGCCACTATCGATACGGCCCAGTCGAACATCCTCAACCCGCTGTTTTCCGGGCTGCTCGGCGGTAACGTCAATCTCACGGCGCTGGGTTGGGATGGCCTGCTGAACACCGACATCAACTTGCTCAAATACCTGGATCAACTGGCGATCAATCTCAACGTCGCGGCGGGAAATTACACACAGTTACTCAATACCCAAGCCACCGTCACGCAACTGATTCAGGCGGCAGCAACGGTGGTGCAACTCAATGGCGCGACCGCGCAGGTGATCACTGCGCTGGGCCAATTGCAGGTGGCGGCGATCAATGCCGCGCCGGTCAAACTGGGTGACATTCTGCAATTGCAGACCGGCACTACATCTGCAGGATTGGACGCCAATCTGCAACTGCTGCAGCTGATTCAGGGCGTGGTGCAACTGGCCAACAGCAAGAGTGCGGTGGCGGCAACGTTGCCGATCAGCGTGCTCGGGCTGGCGAATGTCACGGTGCGGGTGAAAGTGATCGAGCCGCCGCAGTTCTCTGCCATTGGCGATCCGGCGCGGGCCAAGGCGAATCCGTTGGGGCCGGATCGGATTTATGTCCGAACCGCGCAGATTCGTACGATGTTGTCGGTGAACTTGCCGGTGCTGTCCGGGGTGACCGGGCTGGCCAATGCGGTGGTCGGGCTGGTCGGGACATTGACCTCTACGGTCAATGATCTGCTGCATCTGAATCTGGTGGCGGTACTGAGTTCGGTTATCTGCATCGGCTGCCAGCAGTTGGATCCTCTGCTCCTGCCGTCGCCGAGAATCGACATCAGTCTGGATGCCGGCGGCGCTAAAAGTTATCTCACCGATTACAGCTGCCCGACGGACACGACCGGCACCAAGAGCCTGACCGCACACACCGTCACCTCGATTGCCGATCTCAAACTCGGCAATATCGACGCCACCAATGCGTTTTCATCCGCTGCCGAGCCGACGGTCGCGCCGCTGGCGCTGATCGATTTGGGGATTGCCACGTGCTACAGGGTCGCCGGGCTCGGCAGTTGCGATCCGCACTCTCATATTACCTATGGCGCTGGTGGCATCGCGATCATGCTCGACACGTCGGTCGCGCAAAGCTCCCAGGACCTGCTGTTTTCCAGCGGTACGCCGTTCGCCACGCCGGCCAACCTCAAATTGCCACCGAGTATCCAGTCGGCGGCTCCGACCAATAATATCGTCGGCAGCCTCAGCAACACGCTGGCGGGGATCAATCTGATTGTTTACAAACCGCAGAGCGGCAACCCGTTTGGCGCCATTGTCACGGGCGTTGCTTCGCTGATCAGCGATGTCACCAGCAAATTGCTGCCGGTGGTGACCAACCTGATCAGCCCGTTGCTCGATCCGCTGCTGAACAACCTGCTCAAAGGTTTGGGTATCAACCTGATGGACGTCGACGTCGGTGCCAACATGACGTGCGGCCAGACCGGCAAGGCCTATCTGGTGATCTAGGCATCCGGGGCAATCGGCAATTCGATGCAGAACCGTGCTCCCTCCACCGAGTTGCGCACGCTCAACTGGCCGCCCATGTTGTCGATGATGCCGTAGCTCACCGACAACCCCAACCCCGTGCCGACACCGATGGGTTTGGTGGTGAAAAACGGCTCGAAAATCCGCTCCAGCAAACGTGGGTCGATACCGCCGCCGTTGTCCTCGACCCACAGCCGCACGCTCTGCTCATCGCGTTCGGCATAGATCGCAATCCACGGTTTGAAGGTTGAATCCTTCTCGCGTTTGCTCAGCAACGCATCGCGCGCATTGACCATCAGGTTGATCAACACCTGCTCAAGCTGATCGACATAGCCGCGCACTTGCACCTCAAACCCGGTCTCGCTGATGCGCAAGTCCACGCCTTTGCCGCGCATGCCTTCGGCCAGCAGCGACAGCGTGCCTTCGATGGCAGACGCCGGGTTGAACAGTTGCTGCTCGATCTCCGAACGCCGGCCGAATACGCGCATGTGATCGACCACTTTCGCCGCACGTTGCACCTGCGCATCGATGCGGTTGAGCTTGTCGGTCAGGTAATCGATCTGTACATCACCGTTGCCCAGACGCTTGAGCACATTGACGATGGCCATGCGCATCACGTTCAGCGGTTGATTGATTTCATGGGCGAGGCCGGTGGCCATTTCGCCAAGGGTGGCCATTTTCGCGCTTTGCGTGAGTTGCTGTTGCGAGCGACGCACCTCGGTGTTGTCGCGGCCAACTGCTTGCACTTCGATCAATTGGCCGTGTTCATCGAACACTCCACGGTCGGACCACACCCACCAGGCGTGTTCGCGGCCGGGCAATTGCAGGCTGATTTCCGCGGTGCTCACTGGATGCTCCGCCGTCAGTGAGCCGAGGCGCTGGACGAACGCAGCACGTTGTTCATCGGACATCCAACTGCCCAGATCGACGCCCGGCAGTTGCTCCGGCGTGCATTCCAGATACGTCGCCAGTGGCCGGTTGCCGAAGGTCAGAATCAGATCCGGGCGATAGCGACAGATCATCGCCGGCGAATCCTCCACCAGAATCCGGTAGCGCTCTTCACTCTTTTTCACCTGCTCGGCCGCCAGAGTCGCTTCGGTGACGTCGAGCCACAAACCGACCGCTTCCACCGGCAGGCCGAGGTCATTACGCAGCAGTTTGGCTTCATCAAGCAGCCAGTGATAATCGCCGCTATGGTCGCGCATCCGATAACGTGCGCTTACCGAACCTTCACGCAGCAACTGGCGGCTGCGGGCGAAATACAGATCACGATCCTCGGGATGGATCATCTCGACCAATGCGCCGTCACCGCAATCCTCAAGGCTCCAGCCCAGCAAGGGTTGCAGGCTGGCACTGAAGAATGCCGGGATCAGCGCACCTTCGTGGTACTGCTGGACGTAAATCACTGCGGGCGAACTGGCGATCAGGTTGTCGAGCCGCGCATGTGCGGCGGCGGCCCGTTGCTGCTGGTTCTGGATGTCGCTGATGTCGAGCATGAAACCGACCAGCCGCCGCTGCTCAGCGTTGCCAATCACCTGGCCCTGCACGCGATACCACGTGGGCGCCTGCGCGGGATCACCACCGTGCAGGCGTACCGAGAGCGTCAGGGCCTCACCGTGTTGCTGCAAGGCCTGCAGACGGCTGCGCAGCTCTTCGCGGTCGGCGGGATGGATGTGCGTCAGCCACTCTTCCAGCAGTAATCCCCCAGGGTTCACCTTCAGGGCTGCGGCCAGCGCGGGCGCCAGTTGAATGTTGTTGTCGCCTGCAAGGATCTCCCACCAGCCGGTGCCCAGCAGGGTTTGCAGCGTTTCAATGCGTTCCAGTTGCAGGTGATGTTGCTGTTCACGCAGACGCCCCAGCAAAGGCCCGGCCAGTGCGCCGACCAGCGCCGTCCAGTCGCGCTCGCTCAGGTACGGCGCGGCGCTGTCCACGGGATAAAAACCGCAGAGCAGCCAAGCCACCACACCGCGTTCATCGCTGTACGGCACCGCGAAACCTTCGGCATTACCGAACAGGACTTGCACTCGCGAGTGTTCATCGAGGCCATGGTGCGCGCCGACACGCTGCGGCGCGGCACCGTTCAGGGCGTCCGGCGGCGTGCCCAGACGCTGGCCGTCATGCCACAGGGTCGGTGCATCGTGGGCGCGGTACTGCTGATAAATCTGCCAGCCCTGTTCCTCATCATCCAGCAGGGCCAGCGCCAGACAAGGGATGTGCCAGCGCTGGGCAATCACTTGCAATTGCTCGCTGACGATCACCGGCAAACGCAGTTGGCTGCACGCACGTAACTGTTCGCTGATTTGCCCGGCAATCAATTGGCAGGCATCACGCTGACGCGATTGTTGGCGTTCGAACAGCAAGTCAGCGATGTCGATCAGCTGCATCAGCCAGCCTTCGCCCTGCGGCTGCACCCAGCCGCGCAGGTGCACGGTGTGCTCGCCCAGACCGAAGAAGTCGAGGTCCAGCAAGAGCCCCTGCCACTCCCTCGGCCGACCTTCGATGGTCAACATGCTGTGGGGCAGCAGATAGGTACTGAGTGGCAAGGGTTGATCTTGAGGTTTGAACGGCGCCAGCAGATGCCGCAGCGGCCCGGCCATTTGCAGCACGCCACCGTCATCGTTCAGGTACAGGTGCAAGCCTGTCGCGGGGGAGCCGAGTGGGTCGGGCAATTCGTGGGTGGCGGGCGGTGTGCGTTTGAGCAAGCGCCCGAACAGTTTGTCCCCCGACGTCAAAATTGCAGACTCGACGAGGCGGTCAGGTAAGGGGGCAGATTGGGCACTGTGCCGATACCCGGCAGCACCAGAAACGGCATGACCTGATTGAGTTTGCTGACCGGGTAATTCACTTGCACCGTCAGCAGGCCGGAGGCGCTGTACTGGACACTGGTGTCAACGCCGACCACCAGATTGAAGATCGGCCGGATCCATGACAATTGCTGGGTCAGCGTAGCGTTTGCGGTGTTGATCACCACGGTTGAATAGTTGGGCGTGTTGGGGTCGACCGCGACACTGCGGCGTACCGCCTCGGACGTGGCCTGGTTGAACGATTGCATCATCACCAAGGGCAGGCTGTAACTGACCAGGCCGTAAAACACGGCGAAAAAAACGATGAACACCAAGGCGAACTCGATCGCCACCGCACCTTTTTGTGACTTCCGAAAGCCGGTTTTCATGAGTGCGTCTACCCTGACTGTCACTGCGTAGTATCAGCATAGAATCATTCCGCAAAAATGGACGGTTTTTACCGGATGTACAGTTTTCTCCTCCTGATCTGGCTGGGGCTGTGCGCGGCGCAAGACGCCCGCCAGCGGCGCATTGCCAATGGACTGACCCTCGGTGTAGCGGCGTTGGCGTTGATCTATCTGCTGTGGACTGGCAGCACCTGGCTGGGCGCTGATGCAGGGCAGGGCGGTTGGGCCTGCCTGATCGCACTGGTGCTGACCCTGCCGGGGTTTTTCATGGGCCGGATGGGTGCCGGCGATGTGAAATTAATGACAGCTCTTGGCCTTGCGACGGACGGTCTGTTCATTCTGGGCGTGTTTATTGGTGCGGGGGTCGCCAGCCTGATCTGGCTGCTGCTGGCGCCAAGAGTCTGGCTCCATATGAGTCAAGGGCTTAGAGAACGTCTGCGATATCTGGCCCCTGACCTGTCAAAAAAGCTGCCATTTGCGCCGTTCGTGCTGATCGGGTCGGTGCTCGCGCTGCTTTGGATCCATTAGTCGCCAAGCGCCAGTAGTCTTATGTACATAGTCGGAAAGTAGGTCTACTTTCAAAGGAACTGGTTATACAGCCAAAGGCTGGCAGTACAGGAATGGTCAGCTTTGGCCTGGGACATGGAGTAGCACGTGAACAAGCTTACGTCTGCGGTAAAAGTCCTCGTGGTCGACGATCAGCCATTGATCGTGGAGGAGCTGTGCGAGTTTCTTGAAAGTAACGGTTATCGCTGTGTGCCGTGTGAGTCGAGTCAGCAGGCGATTGAGCGTTTCAGTGAGGACGCGGAAATCGGTCTGGTGCTGAGTGACCTGCACATGCCGGACATGGATGGCATTCAGTTGATTCAGGCGTTGCAGCGGCTGTCCGGCAAGCATCGGGCGTTCGAGGCGATCATGCTCACTGGTCGTGCCGACAAGCAGGATGTGATCAAGGCGTTGCGTGCCGGGATTGCCGATTATTATCAGAAACCGATTGATATGGACGAGTTGCTTGAAGGGGTGCGGCGACAGGAGGTGGCGTTGCAGGAGCGGCAGAAGAATCTGCAACTGGGGCATTTGAATCAGAAGTTGCAGTATTTGTCTGAATCGATCGATGACCTTTATCAGGATCTGGACAAGGTGCGGCGCACTCCTTCGGCGGTGGTTCGCGATGTGTTGGGTGGTGAGCCTGTCGAGGCCGAGGCGCAGGAGATGCCGGCGATTTTCAATCAGTTGTCGCCGCGGCAATTGGATGTGGCGCGGTTGGTCGGTAAGGGGCAGACCAATTATCAGATTGCCTGTGAGTTGGGGATTACCGAGAACACGGTGAAGCTTTATGTTTCGCAGGTGTTGCGGTTGACGCATATGCATAATCGGACGCAGTTGGCTTTGGCTCTGTCGCCGAGTGCTTCTGCTGCGCGGCAGAGAGTTACGGCGCATTGACTTGGCGGCCTGTGGGCCGACCATGTTGTGGGTGGTTTGGGTGAATATCCGTTTTTGCGGGTGTTGCCGCTGGCGGTTCCGCTCTTACAGCGGGTCACTTTTTCAGACGCCGGAGTGCCGGCCCAGCAAAAAGTAACCAAAAGGCTGGGCCCCGGCGTTCGGCCCCTCGCTAGGGCTCGGGGTTCCTTCGTTCCGGGATCTATCCGGGGGCATCGCCTACGGTTTGCTTCGCTGCACCTCCTCTCGATGTGTTTGGCTTCGCCAAACGGTCGCTGCGCTCCCACCCCCGGATAAATCCCTCCACTCAGCCTGCCGAAGGGGCCAGCAGATCAAAAGCTGCAGCCGAGCTAACGCTCATCCTGTTGAGTGGTTAGGAGCGGGTGAGGGGCTTTTGATCTGTTTCAGAATCTGAATTCGACTCGGTATTCCATGTCGGCGTAGCTCTCCCAGACACCACGGTCAGTCCCCTCTCCCTCCGGGAGAGGGCTAGGGTGAGGGGCTTTTGATTTGTTTCAGAATCTGAATTCGCCTCGATATTTCACGTCGGCGTAGCTCTCCCAGACACCGCGGTCAGTCCCCTCTCCCTCTGGGAGAGGGCTAGGGTGAGGGTTGGCTTTTGCTGTTTAAATTTGTGTCAGATAACCGGAACCTTCCCACACTGTTTTCAGGTTGTCCGTCGGACGTGCGCTCTCTAGTCTCTGACTGTCGCTGAACACTCAGCGATCGGGTGTGAGAACCCGGCAATTTATGGTCATCCAGTTTCTGTGCACGCATAATCGCCGCCAGCTTGTCTGCTGTCTGCAATGTGTCATGGCGGCTGTGTGCGGGCAGACTTCGGTCTGGCCGGGTGTCCATAACCGGTATTCTCACCCCGCATACAGCAGCCACCTTTTGCCCCGTGAGAATGGCAGTGGGTGGCGGCAAAGACTTTGGAGTTGTTTCAATGGACAAACTGATCCCCGACCCACCCACCGAACCCACCACCCCGCTCGAAGAAGCCATCCGCGCCGACGACCTCGTCAAAAACCGCGAGGCCATCAAACGCGCCCTCGATTTCTATCTCTGTCCCGAACGTGAAAAGCCCCGGCATCCCAGCAGATGTTCCTCATCCACCCGAAAATCGACACCGAAAGCCTGCTCGCTCACGCCTGCGAATCCCTGGCCTCGGCCAACACGCTGGCGGGTAACTTTGCCGATCAACTGGGGCGGCCCGAGCGCAATACCGCGCTGGCGATTCAGCAGATCATCATGCTGGCTGAGCTGGCGGTAAACCGGGCACTGGATCGGGTGGATCCGCAGACCTGAACCGGCTGAAACACCGCGTCATCGTTCATCGCCAGCAGGCTGGCTCCCACAGGTGCAATGCATTTCAAAAGGTGGGAGCGAGCCTGCTTGCGAAAGCGCCCGCAAGGTCACCCCATCACTAATTTTTGGTCTCGATCTTCCCACCCGCATCCGGATCATAAAAATCCGGAATCTCATATTTGTACTTCTTCAACCAGCGCTGCATCGCCAGATCCCGTTCGGTCGCAGTTGCCGTTTGTGGCTTGGGCGAGGCGGCTTTGTTGCGGCTTTGCAGGACCAGCCAGCCTTCGGTTTCCTGTTGTTGCGCCGAAGCGGGGCCGGCGTCGATGGCGGCGGCGCTGAGGGGCAGGCTGAGCAGGGTCAGGTAGCACAGGCCTTTGAAGGGATGCATGGCTGTCTCCTTATTTGAGCGATGACGGCAACGGGTCGGCGACAGCGGCCACTTGATTGCTGGTGGCCGGTTTGGCCTTGACCGGGGCTTTGAGTTTTTCTGCGCGTTCCTGGGCTTCGGTGAATTGTTCTGGGGTCAGTTTGGCGCGGCTGACGATTTCGGCGGCTTGTGGCCAGTCGTTCTGGTACAGCAGCAGGGTGACCATGTTCATTGTCGCCAGTTGGTTGTTCTGTTTCAGTTCGATGGCGGTGAGGAACTCGAAACGGGCGTCGTTCAGGCGCAGTTGATTGAGATAGACCACGCCCAGGTCGTTGCGGATTTTTTCGTCGGTGGGGGCCAGGCGGGCGGCACGTTGCAGGTGAGCCTGGGCCTGGCCGTTGTCGCCGCGGGCGGCGTAGAGTTGGCCGAGTCCATGTTCGGCTTCGGCGGTCAGGCAGCCGCCGAGCAGGCCGCGGTACAGCGGTTCGGCTTCGCTGCGGCCGAGCAGCCGGTAGACCTTGGCTTTGCGCAGGCGCACTTCGCTGATGTTGTCCGGCAGGCTTTGCAGGTTGGCCAGGCTGGCGTGCAGTTTGCCATCGTTGGCCAGGTCGTCCGCGAGGTTCAGGGCCAGTTCCTGCTCCTGAGTCATTTTGCTGCAACTGGTCGGTGACAGCAGCGCTGTCCATGGTGCCTGACCGTCGGTGGCGCAACCACCGAGCAGCAACAGACTTGCCATGACTATCAGTACTTTCATCAAACGCTCTCCATGAGCAAGGTCAGTTGGCGAACGCCCGGGCAATGGCGGTGAAGCCCGGGCCGGCGAGGACGATCAGCAGTGCCGGAAACAGAAACAGCATCATCACCACCGACATTTTCGCGGACATTTTCGAGATGTATTCCTGCAGGCGCGTCAGGCGCCGGTCATCCAGCAATTGCTTGAGCGCCAGCAGCGATTTCATCGCGCCGCCGCCCTGTTGAATCAGTTGCTGAAGGATCACGCAGGTGTCACTGAACTCATCCACGGCGAGCATCACGGCGGTTTTGTTCAACTCCTGACCGAGTTCCAGGCCGCTGTCGACACGGGTCAGGATCAGGCGCAGTTCACTGGTCAGTTCCGGCAGCAGTTTTTGCGCTTCGATGCTGAGCACGCGCAGTGCTTGTTCGACGGCCATGCCGGATTCGAAAAGGATGCGCAGCAGTGGAATGAACGTCGACACCTCAACGGCGATGGTTTTCTGCCGCCGCGTCGCTGCGTAAGCCAGCAGACGTTTGGGCAGCAGATAGCCGCCGCCGGTGGCGAGCATCGGCACCAGCCAACGGTTGTCAGCCTGGGGGAAAAACACCTCTTGCAGAAAGATCGCCAAACCCAACGTCAGCAGTGGCGTGCCGATCTGGCAGGCGGCGTACAGCGCCCGTTCGTTGGCGCGGCGCCAGCCGATGCGGTTGAGCAGGGTCTGGGTTTCGCTGTCGATGCTCACCGAGCGTTGCCCGAACTTGCTGCTGCCCAGTGCGCGCAACCAGCTGCCGAAGCGGTTCTCGCGGACCAATTGTCCTTGCAGGCGCTGGTTGACCTGCCGCACGCGACGGCGCTCCACCAGCAGGTGATTGATCACCAGCATCAAGGCGCCAAGCAGCAACATCAGAGCCGCGAGCCAGACCATGTCAAACGCTCCGCAACATGCGCCACAGCGCCAGGCTTCCGAATACTTGCAACACGGCGGCGCTGATCAGCATGTGCTGCCCGCTCGCGTCGTTCCACATCCCGAGCATGTAGCCAGGGTTGGTCAGCATGAAGTAACTCACCAGCAACAACGGCAACGAGCCGAGCACCCACGCGGTCATGCGTGTTTCGCCGGTAAGGGCGCGCAGTTGCCGGGCGCCTTGATCGCGTTCGCGGATCAGTTTGATCAGGTTTTCGAGCAGCTCGCTGGCGTTGCCGCCGTAGCGATGATTGACCTTCAGTCCGAGGGCAAACATGCGCAGTTCGTCCTGTTCATAGAGTTCGGCAAAGTCGCTGACGGCATCCGGCAAGTTCACGCCCAATTGCACGTTGCGCTGGACCCGGCCCATGGCTTTTTTCAGCGGATCTTCGCTGGCTTCAATGCCGCCCATGACCGCGTCGCTCAGGGTGCGCCCGGACTTCAGGCTACGCACGGTGTGATCGAGCAACTGCGGCAGTTGCTCGATCATGCGCTTGATCCGGCGCTGGTAAAGGAAGGCGATGTACAGCCGCAACGTCAGTGGCGGTAAGAAGATCATCAGCAGCAGGCCGACCCAGTCGGCGAGAAAATAACCCAGCGCCATCGCCAGCGCCCACAGGCTCAGCCACAGGCCGAAACGCTCGGTCGGGCGGCCCAGTCCGGCACGCAGGAACATGCGTTCCAGTCCGACCCACACAGGTTTTTCAGGCGCCAGTTGCGGTTGCCCGGCGGCGAGCCGGTTGAGGACTTTTTCCGTGGCAGTTTTGCGCAGCCCCAGCAAGAACAGACGAATCGACAGCCCCAGCAGCATCAGGCAGATTACGATGAGAATGATCGGTCCCAGCATGCTCGGTGCTCCTTGCCGTCAGCCCAGATGCGTCTCGTGGCGCAGCTTGTCGCCGGCCGGATTGACGGCTTCGCGCAAGAAGCCGAAGCCCGTGCGGCGGTCGAGGCGGAACAGGGTGTTGGTGACGTAGACATCTTCGCGAATACCGACCACTTCCACCACTTCACTGACGCAGCGACGCCCGTCAGGCATGCGCGTCAACTGGATGATCACGTCGAGGGCGGCGCAGATCATCTGGCGCAGCGTGCGTTCGGCGATGGAACGGCCCGTCAGGCCGACCAGTGTTTCCAGGCGCAGCAGGGCATCCTGCGCATTGTTGGCGTGCACGGTGCTCATCGAACCGTCGTGGCCGGTGTTCATCGCGGTGAGGACGTCGACCACTTCGACGCCGCGAATCTCGCCGAGGATGATCCGGTCGGGGCGCATCCGCAGGGCGTTACGGATCAGGTCGCTGGCCTTCACTTCACCGTGGCCTTCGGCGTTCGGTGGACGGGTTTCCAGGCGCACGACGTGAGGGTGGCCGAGTTGCAATTCGGCAACGTCCTCGATGGTCACCAGACGTTCGTGCGGGTTGATCAACTGGCTGAGAATGTTCAATAGCGTGGTCTTGCCGGTACCGGTGCCGCCACTGATCAGGATGTTACAGCGCTTGCCGACCGCATCCTGAAAAAACTCGAAGATCGACAGGTCGATGGTTTGCATGGCCATCAGGTCGCTGCTCTTGAGCATGTCCTTGCGAAATTTACGGATTGACAGGCAAGGGCCATCGAGGGCAATCGGCGGAATGATCGCGTTGACCCGGCTGCCATCCGGCAGGCGTGCATCGACCATCGGCGAAGATTCGTCGAGGCGCCGGCCGAGTGGCGCGAGGATGCGCTGCATCACGCGTTCGACGTGATGCGCATCGATAAACCGCAGGTCACTCTGGTGCAGCACACCGTCGCGTTCGATGAACACCCGGTGCGGGCCGTTGACCAGAATCTCGGTCACTGACTGATCGCGCAACAACACTTCCAGCGGCCCGAAACCGGTGAGCTCGTCGACGATCTCCTCGGCCAGGCGCTCCATTTCGTAGCGGGAAATCGCCAGGTGCAAACGCGCGATGTACTCGGCGACTTTGTCGGTGACAAATTGCGCGAGTTGTTGGCGTGAACCTTCCAGCAGGTTTTTGCCGGACTCTTCGAGGGCGTCGATGATGTAGCGATGCAGGACCAGTTTCAGGCCTTCGTGATCGCTGTTGCCGACGCCGTTGCGCGGCGCCGCGCCGAAGAGTTTTTCTGCGCTCATGAGGTGCCTCGCAAGCGGTCGAACCAGGTGACTTTAGGCTTGGCCAGGCCCTCGGAACGTTTGGCCAGACGTTCACCGAGGGCGCGCAGGCTCTGGGTGAGTTTTTCCCGCGGGGCCAGATCGAAGAGGCTGACGCCCTGGTTCTTGGCGTTCAGGCGCACTTCCGGGGTGAGGGCCAGCGTGGCGATCACTTCCAGGTTGAAGGTCTTGCCGAGGGTTTCCGAATTGGGCGCGACGTTGCTCAAGTAGCGATCTATCAGCAGGCGTCCGTGGTCGAGTTTCATGCCTTTTTCGCGCCACAGATTGAGCACGGCGAGGTTGCGTCGGCAGTTGAGCACGTTCTGATCGGTGTACCAGAGCAACTTGTCGCAGTGGCTGACAAAGGTGCGCAACGCTTCGCTGTCGGTCTGCCCGGTGAGGTTCACGACGATGTGCTGGAAGTGCTGACGCAGGGCGCTGAGCAACATGTACAGCTCGGCGGCGCTGGTGTTTTCCAGCGGTTCGTCGTTAGTGGCGTAGGCGAGAATCCGCAGGCCGGCTTCGGCGCTGGTGAAGGCGCTGTCGATCAACGTGGCGTCGAGCCTGCGCAAGTGGCGCAAGGCATCGCCGAAGTGAAACGAACTCTCCAGCCCGAGCAGGGCGAGGCTGTCACCGCGCGGCAAACCGAGATCGAGCAACAAGGTCTGCTGACCGCTCTTCTGCACGACCAATGCCATGTGGTTGGCCAGCAGTGCGCCGTCGGAACTGCTCTGTACGCCGTACATGACCGTGAGGCCACCCAACTGCGTGTTCGGTGCCACGGGCGGCAGGCGTTTGCTCAAGCGCCGGACCAGCCCGGCGACTTCACTGGAGCGCGAACCGTAGGCGACAAAATCCCGGGCGCCGGCGCGCATCGCATTGAGCACCAACTGATTGTCCATGCCGTCACCAAGGGCCACGATTGCCAGCATCGGTTTGGCTTCCAGCGCGCCTTCGATCAACGCGCTCTGGGCGACCACGTGCTCGCGATCCAGGCCGACGAATACCAGGCTGGCAAAGGTGACGTCGACCAGCGCCAGCAGTTCGTCAAGGCTGCCGCCACCGGCGCTGACCACCTGACCGAGGGGCGCGAGTGCGCCCTGCAGCCACTCCAGATCGGTGCTGTTGCGGGTGATGGCGAGAAAGGTCTGGCTCAGGCTCTGGCTCATTGGGATAACCCGCTGCGCTTGTCGAAGTTGCCGTTCTCGAGGAAAAACATGCGGTAGAAATTCGGGTCGTAGTTGCGCAGTTTTTCTCCGGGCAACGACGGCAGCTGTGCGTCGGCGGCCAATGGCTGCACCAGATGCGGCGTAACGATCATCAGCAGTTCGCGCTCCTCGCGTTTGATCTGCGAGCCTTTGAAAAAGGCGCCGAGCACCGGGATGTCACCGAGGCCGGGAAACTTGTTCACTTGCGAGCTGTTGGTGGTGCTGATCAAGCCACTGATGACAAAGCTTTCGCCATCGCCCAGTGACACGCTGGTGTCGGTGCGGCGTATGGTCAGGGCCGGCACGGTGGTGCCGGCGATCTGCACCGCGTTGCTGAAGTCCAGTTCACTGACCTCTGGGGCGACCTTCAGCGCGATGCGATCGCGGCCGATGATGGTGGGTGTCAGGGTCAGGCGGATGCCGAATTCCTTGTATTCGATCGAGACGTTGTCGCTGCCGGAACTGGGCACCGGAATCGGAATTTCACCGCCGGCCAGAAAACTCGCGCTCTGCCCGTTCAGCGCCACCAGACTCGGCCGTGCGAGGGTGTAGGCGAAGCCGCTGGTTTCCAGCGCGTTGATGATCGCCATGGTTTTGCCGCCGATCCACGAGAAGTTGAACAACGAGTTGTCCACCGGCAGGCGGGGCTGCGGCACCCCGTCAATCGGGGGCAGGGTGCCGGGCGAACCGAAGAGGAAATTGCCGCGCGTGCCGATCAGCGAGGCGGTGGCTTCTTTGAGTTTGGTCCGGCTGACTTCGACGAAGCGAATATCGGTCTGTACCTGGGACGGCAGGCTTGGATCATCTGAGGGCAGAGCACTGTTCAACGCGGCGGTGGCGGCGCCCTGCACGAACACCATGCTCTGGCGCGGCTCGCTCGAGCACGACGTCCAGACCATCAGGCTGGTGGCGCCGGGCGCCACACCCGTGAGTAAAAAGGACGAGCTGTCATTGGCGTGTACGTCGGCGATTTTCGGATCGCCAATCGCCAGGCGAGTAATTGCCACCGGGGACTGCACGTCCTGCTGAAAGCCTTCGCCGATTTCGATCACCGGCGGCATGCGCCCCAGTGCCGAACAATTACCGACCGCCGCCACCGCGGCGTCCATCGACAGGCCCATCAGTAACAGGGCGCGCAGCATGGGTTTGAATGTCGGCCTGAAACGACTCTGCATGCCCTTGGATCCTTGCGCAGTCATGGGTTTTGTTGGGTGATCTGATTGCCGCGAATGATTTCCACCGCCGGCCGAGCCGTGCCCCCGGAACCGCCGCTGGCTGGCGTTTTCGGTGTGCCGCTCAAGGCCAGTTGGGTGAACTGGACAAGTTGTCGGCTGGCGGTGTCGAGATGGGCCGTGGACTGGTCGTCTTCACCGGCCCAGTATTTGGCCAGGCGTTGTTCTTCGCTGCTGCGCACGGCCAGGCGCAAGGTGCCGGCCTGCGTGGCGAGCATCAGGCGACTGAGCAGTTGTTCCGGCACCGCCAGCACCACGGTGCGCGCGGCGATGCGGCGTTGATCCTGTTTGAGTTTTTCGTCAGCGCTCAGGGCCGGTGAAGCGGGTTGGCCGTCATTGGTCAGGCCGTACTGATCACCCACCCCAAGCACGCGCATGGCCGGTAGAACGATCTGCGCCGACTGTTCCAGATTGCTGGAGTCCTGGCGCAGATAGAGCAGCACATCGACGTAATCGCCGGGGATCAATTGCCCGGCCGCGCCGATCACTTCGTCGACCGCCACGGTCAATGCGCGCTCATCGCGGTGAATCATGCGTGCCAGTGAACCGCCGGCGGTGAAGCTTTCATCGTTCAGCCAAGTGCCGGCGCTGAGGTGCCGCCAGGGTGTGCGGCCGACGGCCTGGTCGACGTTGCTCAAGCTGCCGGCCGGTGCACTGCGCAGTTTTTCCACCGCGACATCGGCCGCCGTCAGCGCGGTGAACGGCGGCACATCGTGCAGCAACACCACCACCGGTTGACGGGTCTGGTCTTCGGCGATCGCGACAGTTTTTTCAACGGTGACGGCTGGGGCAACGGGCGCTTCGGCGACGGGTGCCGGTTGACGACTGAGCACCAGTCCCCAGTAGCCGACAAAAATTGCTCCAAGCATAAGGATGGCTGCAAGGCCCATGGTGACGCGACTGTTCATGACGGCTCTCCCTTTCCTGCTGCACTACCCACCGCACTTGCTAACGAGAGAAGTTCCCAATCCGGCAGCTATGAACATGCAACTATTTCGCTATTTCCACGCTAGCTGATCCAAGCCAAAACGCCATTACTGACAGGAAAATAACCCACTAAAGTATGAGTCTTGGCCAATTAACAGCAGCAATCGGCAACTTCGAGATGTGATTAATCCTTTGTGATTAATCCGTTCTTACAGTTGTTGGGTGGGAGTTTGTTGACAATGCTCAAATGGCACGGTGGAACCTTGCCGCTGTAGTGCGACATCGGCGCCAGAGGCGCGAAGGAGTGGATGTATGTTCCAGATGATTGTTGATTATTTGACGGCCAGAGTTCGTCTGTTAATTAGAAACGAGGAAGCAGCATCGGCGATCGAGTACGCGATTGTGGTGGCGATGGTTGCCGTTGTGGTTGTGGCCTTCGTGACCCCGCTTGGTAACCGGGTGCTGTTCTACTTCAACAACATCTTGACCGGACTTGGCGGCACTGCCGTGACCAGACCCTGAAGACTGAGGAGAACTGCGATGCTCTTTGAGTACCTGATGATTCGTGCCCGCAGTTTCCTGGCCAATGACGACGCAGCCTCCGCGATCGAATATGCGATTGTGGTGGCGATGGTGGCGGTGGTGGTCATCGTGTTCGTTACGCCGGTGGGTGGCCGTGTGCTGGTCATGTTCAACAACTTGCTGGTGGCGTTGGGTGGGACGGCCGTGTCGACCACACCTGCGCCGTCCTCCTGAGCTGAACGAAGCTCAATGCCCGGCTGATGTCGGGCTACACTCGGGTTTACTTTCAGTTTTCAGGGATTGCCCATGAATGCTCCTTTGCTGCCGCGCCAACAGTTGCTTCTGGTTGACGATGAAGAGGACGCGTTGCTGGAGTTGGCGGAGTTGCTGGAGGGGGAGGGGTTTGTCTGTCATACGGCGACGTCGGTAAAGCTGGCGTTGCATCATTTGACTCGTCACCCGGATATCGCGTTGGTGATCACTGATTTGCGTATGCCGGAGGAGTCCGGGATGTCGTTGATCAAGCGCTTGCGTGAGCATACTTCGCGCCAGCATTTGCCGGTGATTGTGATGTCGGGGCATGCGGATATGGAAGATGTCAGTGACCTGTTGCGGTTGCAGGTGGTGGATCTGTTTCGCAAGCCGATTTATTACCTGAGGTTGTTGGAGACTTTGGATAATCTGTTTCCCAAGCCTAAGGTTCAGGTTGGCTGAGGTTGAACTCGGCGGCCTTTGGGCCGACCGTGCTTTGGGGGTTTTTGGTGAATATCCGTTTTTTTGGGGGTTGCGGCTGGCGGTTTCGCCCTTACGGCGAGGCACTTTTTCCAGACGCCGAAAAAGTACCCAAAAAGGCTTGCTCCTACGTGCGGCCCGCTCGCTAAAGCTCGGGGTTCCTTCGCTCCGGGATCGATCCGGGCGCAGCGCCTACGGTTTGCTTCGCTGCACCTCCTCTCGCTGTGTTTGGCTTCGCCAAACGGTCGCTGCGCTCCCACCCCCGGATCAATCCCTCCACTCAGCCTTCCGACGTCGCCCGTGGATCAAGATCAAGATCAAGATCAAGAGCTGCAGCCGAGCTAACGCTCATCCTGTTGAGTGGTGAGAAGCAGAGGTGATGTGGGTGTGGTGCACTGCTCTTGCTCTTGCTCTTGCTCTTGCTCTTGCTCTTGCTCTTGCTCTTGCTCTTGCTCTTGCTCTTGCTCTTGCTCTTGCTCTTGCTCTTGCTCTTGCTTTTGCTTTTGCTTTTGCTTTTGCTTTTCTGTAGGCGTGAGCCTGCTTGCGATGGCGGTTCGACTGCTGGTCGGGTTCTTGAGAATTTGGCGCCATCTCTTTGACTTTTTGGTGGTATCAAAATGATGGCTCCTGTAGATTCCCCGCGCCCGAGCCAGGACACATGGCGGGCCGGTAGGGATGCCTGTATGAATACGTGAACCCTGCTGAAACTGTTTTTCATGTTTTGGAAGGGAATCTCGTTTTGAATACTTCTTGTCTGCGCCGCTCTTTGCTGGCGCTTTCTGTGGCGGCTGCCGTTGTTCGGGCTCCGGGTGTCGGGGCTGTCACCCTCAATTACGATCTGGGCACAGGCCCGCTGGTCAGCGTCAAGCAGACCTACGATTTTCTCAATCTCGTGGGCACGGCGAATGTTGTGGAAAGCTCTACGTCGACGATGACCAGCGCGGCGCAGTTCACTGGGTTGTCGGTTAACAGCGAAATCGTCAACAAGGCCAGGATCACTATCGATGGCGCCACCCACGGTGTCGGGATCGACATCGCGCCGGCGGCGGGCGTGTCGTGGGCGCGGCTCGGTTCCAACTTCAGCAACGAGGGCTCGGTGACGGTCAACGGTCTGGCTGCGAGTGGTGAATCGACGGGTATCGCGTTGAGGGACATTCCGGTGCGTGGTGCTTTCCTGAACTCAGGCCCGATCACCGTGAGCGGTAATAACGCCACCGGGGTTTCGCTGATCAACAGCAGTTTTGGTAGCGGGGTGATCAACGCCGGCGCCATCGTCGTCAACGGCACCAATGCTCGTGGGCTTTATCTGGAAAACGTCACGCTGCCCGGCCCGGTCATGAGCCGGTCAACACTCAGGGCCACCGGCAGTGGCGCCGAAGCCATAGTGTTGAACGGGATGCAGCTTGTGCCTGCATCGTCTGCGAGCCAATACGGTCTCTACAACTACGGCAACGTATACGGGGAGAGCATCGGCATTCATGTGTACAACCAGCCCGCAGGACAAGGTCCGCTCAACATTGTTCAGTCATACGGATCGATCACGGGTGGTACGGCGGCCATTAAAGTGGACGATGGTCTGAGTTACTTTTACTGGAATTATGGCGAGGTCAAAGGCGACCTGTTGGGTCTGACCGGGGTGTCGATTGATGGCGAGGTCAGCTTCGATGGCGCGACGATCAAGTCCGGGTATGTCACCGTTCAAGAAGGCACTCTGACCCTGGCGCGGGCGCACACCACGATCGTCGGCGATCTGGACATGGAAGAAGCGGACTCGGTGATTGCGATGTCGGTCGGCAATGACACCGACATCAACCGAGCGATTCTGACCGTCACCGGCACCACCGAGATCGCGCCGGGCGGTCATGTGCAATTGCAGGCGCGCTCCAGCGATTTTCGCACGGCCGCCGGTGGCAACCGTTACACGTTGATCCGTTCGGGCAATCTGATCGGCGGCGAAAACCTTACGGTCGAGTCGACCTCGGCATTGCTTGAAGTCAAAAGCTATGGCGTTGAGGGTAACGACGTTAAGGCGCTGGTCAGCACCAAGTCGCAAGAAGTGTTGACGCAAAATACTCTCGATGCCGGTGGTAGCCCAAACGCTGCTTCTGCGCTGGTCGGACTGTCGGCGTCGCTGATGTCTCGTCTCGATGAACAGGATCCGGTGTTCCAGGCGTTTGCCAATGCCGGCACCGACACGCAACTGGCGCGGCTGGCCGAGACACTCAGCCCGGACGTCAGCCGTGGCGTGCTGCACGCCGCCACCAACAGCCAGACGCTGGTTTCTGACGTGATCAACGACCGCGCCAATCGTGCCCGCACGGTCACCGGCAGCCTGGCAAAAGGCGTCTGGCTGCAAGCCCTCAGCAGCGATGCCGATCAGGATGCCCGTCGCGGTGTCGCCGGTTATGACGCCGACAGCCACGGGATTGCCGTTGGTGCCGACGGTCAGTTGAACGCCGATACATCGGTCGGTCTGGCTTACAGCTACC
Organism: Pseudomonas sp. NPDC085632; assembly: GCF_044541255.1. Classification (NCBI taxonomy): domain Bacteria; kingdom Pseudomonadati; phylum Pseudomonadota; class Gammaproteobacteria; order Pseudomonadales; family Pseudomonadaceae; genus Pseudomonas; species Pseudomonas sp. NPDC085632. The sequence continues at coordinate 22,457 of NZ_JBITSX010000032.1, forward strand.
TCGACACCGATGTGAAATCCGATCTCGGCAGCAAAACCAAAGTGACCGGCCATGCGCTGACGGTCTACAGCAATTGGCTGCACGACAACTGGTTCGTCGACGCTTCGCTGATGTATGGCTGGAATGACAACGAATCCAAACGCTACATCGCCGGCACCCGCGCCAAAAGCGATTACGACAGCGATGTATTCGGCGTCAGCGCCTTGGCCGGTTATACCCTGCGCCTGACCCCGGGTGTGGTGCTGGAGCCGCAGGTCGGTGCGCGTTACGCCAACGTCGGCATGGATTCTTATCGCGAGAAGGGCAGTTCGGCAGCGCTGAATGTCGGCAGCCAGCGTTACGAAGTCGGTGAGATGGGCTTCGGTGCGCGCCTGGCCGCCGATTTTGCGCTCGGCACCGGCAGTCTCGAACCTGAGGCGAAAGTCATGGCCTGGCATGACGTGATTGGCGACAAGGTTGCGACCTCCTCATCGTTCGTACTCGGCGGCGATTCATTCACCAGCCGTGGCACCACACCCGTGCGCGACAGCTATGAACTGGGCCTGGGCGCCAACTACCGGATGGGCGCGTGGAGTGTCGGCGGTTCGTACAACTACGTAACGGCCAGCGGTTTCAATGCCGACGGCTTTACCGCGAAGGTGCGTTACGCGTTCTGATCCGCATCACGCAAAACCTGTGGGAGCAAGCCTGCTCGCGAAGACGGTGTTTCAGTCAACAGAACGGTTGGCTGATCCAGCGCTTTCGCGAGCAGGCTCGCTCCCACAGTTGTTTTGACTCAGGGGCGCAGTGCAATCCCGGCCCTACAACTGATAACTGAAACTGATGCTGTACCGAGGCTTGCGATTGAACGTATCCAGTGCTTCATCGGACATCGCCTTCGCTGCTTCCAGCGCAATGTTGTAGTACTTGGCATCGCCAAACCGTAACCCGATCGCGGCCGATGAAAGATTGTTGGCCTTTACCGGCAGTTCATTGAACCAGCTGCGCGAGCGATCGAGCACGACATACGGTTGCAGGATGCGCACCCAGTTGCCGTCGCGGTTGTAGCTGTAGTTGATCTCGTACGCTACCCCCCAGCCCTTGTCGCCGGACGCTTGATCGTCGGGGTAACCGCGACCGAAATTCTGCCCGCCGAACACCGCTCGCTCGCTGTCCGGGAGGGTGTCGTCGCTCCAGTACAGCGCGGCCGACAGCACGCCTTGCCAGTTGTCGAAAAACTTGTCGCTCTGCACGCCGGACAGCCGCACGCGGAAGAAGTCGAGGTCGATGGCGTCGTTGTTGGTTTTTGCGCCCATGCTGTCAAGGCCTTGGTACACACCGCCGCTGAGGATTCGCAGTTGGCGGGCATCGGCCTTGCGCCAGTCGCTCTCGAAGGCGAGGGCGCGGATGTCGGTGCGCTCTTCGACGCTCAGCGGAAAGCCGACCACGTTGTAGCGGGTCTTGTCGTTGACCGCGTAAAGCCTTGAGCCGGCTGTCAGCAGTTCGTTGGAAGCGGCAATCAGCGGCAATGTGAAACCGATCGAGTAGCGATCGTTTTCGCGGTGCGGTTTGAGTTGCAGGCCGTTGTCGAGCACGACATTGGTGCCGGGGTCGGCGCGGTAGCGTGAAGCCGACAAGGCCAGTTGCGCGCCCTCGTCATTGACGAACTGGTTGTAGTCGAGGCGGTAGTAATGTTCGTGATCGTCACCCGGCGGAAACAGCCCGCTGAGGCTCAATTGCTCGCCCATCGAGGTCTGCGAGTTACTGCCGACGCCGAGCAAGGCCTGGGTGCCGTTGCGGTTGTCTTCGGTGGTGCTCAGCGTACTGGTGAAGGGTTTGCGACTGGCCTGGGCGACCAAAGTGGTGGCGCCGTCGGTGGTGCCGGGCGGTGGTACCTGGGCCTGTATTGTCACGCCGGGGATGCGGGTCATCAGTGTGGTGTAACGTTCGAAAGTCTTGCGGGTCAGTGGCCGTTCGGCCTGGATTTTCGCCGCCAGTTTATCGATGAGTCCTTTGACCCGGCCAACATCGCCCTGCATCTGGATATCCCGTACGTAACCTTCCACCAGGACCACGCGCGCTACGCCGTCATTGAAGTTTTGCTGCGGCAAGAACGCGTACGACAGCAGGTAACCGTCCTGCTGATAGCGCCGGGTGATGTTACGGGTGGCCTCGATCAGATCGGCGAGTCGGGTCTCATGACCGATCAGCGGTTTGTAGATTTCAGCGAGTTCGTTGAGCGGGTAGAGGGTTCCGCCTTCGATCTGCACGGTTTGCAGATTGATTTTGGTGTCCATCAACAGCGGTTGCGCGGCGGCGGCACCGGCGTCCGGAACTTGCACGGGCGCGGCGCTCGGGCGATAGGCGTCGGCCGGCAGGTTCGGCACGGGCAGGTTGCGGATGGTTTCGTTGCTATTGAGAAAACTGGGCAGGGTGTCGGCGAGGGCGGCGGAACTGAGACTGAGGAACAGCAGGGATGCCAGTACGCGCATAGGACACTCCATGGTCAGATCACAGCGCAGGGCTGATTTCTCCTAAGAAAAAAGGCGGAAGACTCGTGGGAATCTTCCGCCCTCAACCAAGCGTAGGCGCTGTAGGTGAGGCCGTCGAATCGGCCAGGTGCAATTTAGCGTTTGTTGCCTCCCAGGGCGCCGGTGAGGCCGCCGACGATACCGCCCAGGCCGCCTGCCCCACCGGTGGTGCCCCCGCTGGCACCGCCGTTGACCAGGCCGCCGACTGCTGCGACGGTACCGCCGACGTTTGTGACCAGACCACCGACTGCAGTGGTGACCGGGTTGTTGGTCGCGGCAATGGTGTTGCCGATACTGCTGACCGCACCGCCAACCTGGCCGGTGAGACCGGCGACGGGTGATCCGATACCTGTCGCAGCGCCGACTTGTTGGGTCACGTTGGTAACAGCGCTGGTGACGGGGTTCAGGCCATTGCCCAGGGTGGCGCCCACCGTGGCCAGCGGTGAAGTTGTCGCGGTGATCGGGGTGCCCGATCCGCCCAGCACGGTGTTGAGCGACGCCACGGTATTACCCAGGCCGACAGCGGTAACGCCACCCGCGCTGACGACGCCATTGGTATTCCCGGCATTCAAGCCTGCGCCAACGTTGACCACGGCACCGCCAACGGTTTGCAACAAACCAGTGCCGCCGAGGCCACCGCCCAAGCCACCACCCACTCCACCGCCAGTACCTGAGCCTGTGCCGTTGGACACCAGACCACCGGCCTTGCCGACCGCGGTGCCGGTATTGCTCAAGGCACCGCCGAGCGTGTTGGTCAGGGCATTTCCGTTCCCCGCGTCGGTGACCTTGTCACCCAAGGTGTTCACCGCGCCACCGACTTTCGCCACCACGCCTTTGAGCGGATCGCCCAGGCCGGTTGCATCGCCGATCTTGTCCGTTGTGCTTTCAACCATGGCGATCACCGGCACCAGGCTACCGCCGAGTTTGTTTGTCAGCTGACTGGTCGGACCATTGGTCAAAGTGGTATCGAGGGTATTACCGAGCATGGTGACTTTCTCACCGACACCATCGAGCAGCGGCGCGACCTTGGTGACCACTCCGCCTACCACCGGAACGCTGCCGGTGGCGGTCGCCAGTTTACCGCTGAGATCGGAAACGCCGTTGCCGACATCGGTGACCACGCCGCCGACCGAAGCGACGGTGGTGGTCAGGCCTTTAGGGTCGGTGGCCAGTTTGCCGATGCCGTTGCCGATGCCATCACCCAGGGTGGTGACGACGTTGCCGGCAGTGTTGGCCGCACTTTGTACGACGCCACCGACAACCGGAACGGTGCTCAGGGAGTCGCCGATCTGGCCAACGCCATCGCCGACGCCAGCGACGGTTGTGCCGACATCCTGCACCAGCGTGGTGGTCACCAGCGGTGTGGTGGTTGGATTAGTCGGGTTGGTTGGATCAGTCGGGTCGGTTGGATTCGTCGGGTTGGTCGGATCGGTGCCGCCAGTACCGCCCGTGCCACCGGTTCCACCCGTACCTCCGGTCCCGCCAGTGCCGGCAGTATCACCGGTGCCACCCGTGCCGCCAGTACCCGAGGTACCGCCGGTACCGCCCGTGCCGGCGGTACCGTCCGCCGCAGAACTGCCGGAACTGCTGTGATGGCCGCCACCGCCGCTGCTGCAACCGGCGAGGCCAAGGGAGAGAATCAATGCCAGAGCGATTGCTGATTTGCACCACACGTCTTGAGTTTTCATGATTGAGATTCCTTGCACCTGTCACAACGTACGTTGTATTCGATGGCTCGCCGGTCTGTTGCCGGTGATGCCTTCGCCCGTTGTGCTCAATCTCAGTCCAGGGGCAGGTTTCAGACCATTCTCAAGTTGGTATTAACGCCTTTATATATAAGGTGAAGTTCAGCGCCTAAGGACTAATACCCAGGATATAGCCGCATAAAAAAAGGCCTTGATAATCAAGGCCCGGGTTTTTTCGGCGGAGGAGGAGAGGGCGGGAAAAACTTAAGTGATATACACACAATTAACGGTGTTCCGGGTGCTCAGGCAATCGGTTGCCATTGCCCGACCATGTGTTCCAGCTCGTTCGCACCGACCAGACGCAATTCACCACTGGACCCCGCCGCACTCGCGAGTAATGTCACCTCACTGGGCAAGCGCACCGGTTTGCGAAAGTGCACCGCGATCTCGAGATTGGCCTTGGGCAAATGATCGCTCAGCGCCGCGAGCGTTCGCGCCTTGTTCCACAGACCATGGGCGATGGCTGTCGGGAAACCAAACAGCTTGGCACTCGCCGCGCTCAAGTGAATCGGGTTGTAGTCTCCGGACACTTTGGCGTATTGCCGGCCAATGTCGGCCGGAGCGTTCCAGCGCGCCACTTGCACCAGCGATTGCGAGGGCTCCCAGGTCTGCTCGACAGCTTCGCCCTCAAGCTTGACGCCGCGACAGAGCATTTGGCTTTCGGCTTCCCACAATGGCCCGAGTTGATCATCCAGGGTGGTCAATACGTCGAACGTCGCGCCTTTGGGGTGTGGTTGCAAGTTGTGTACGCGAACGCTCACCTGCGCCCGACTGATCCCGCCCATCGGGCGCAACACGCGAATGCGGTTGCTCAAATGAATCAGTCCTAACAGGGGAAACGGAAACTCTCTGGCGGTGAGCAATTGCATCTGCAACGCAAAGGCGAGGATATGCGGATAGGTCGGTGGCAGCAGACCGTCATCGACGAATCCGCAGACCTTGCGATAGGCCTCCAGGCGTTGGCCATCGACATCGACCCAGCAGCGCAAACCGCTGTCAGGCAATTGCGTGCCGGTGATTTTCCGTCGTGTCGCCGCCCGTGCGTACAGCCCCGGCAGACTCGGTTCGCGATTCAGCGTATGCCATTCGATGCTCATGCCTAAGCCCCCAGAACACTTTGTCCACAGACCCGCAGCGCCTGCCCGGTGAATGCGCCGGTGCCCGGTTGCGCCAACCACGCGACCGCTTCGGCGACATCCTGTGGCAAGCCGCCCTGGCCCAGCGAACTCATGCGCCGCCCGGCCTCGCGCAGGCCGAACGGGATGTGTGCGGTCATCTGCGTCTCGATAAAACCGGGCGCGACGGCGTTGATGCTGATACCGCGTTCCAGCAGTGTCGGTGCCCAGGCTTGTGCCAGACCGATCAGCCCGGCCTTGCTCGCGGCGTAGTTGGTTTGCCCGCGGTTGCCGGCGATGCCGCTGATCGAGGCCAGCAGAATCACCCGTGCATCATCGTGCAGCGTGCCGCTGTCGAGCAGCGCTTGAGTCAGCACTTGCGGCGCATTGAGGTTGACCGCCAGCACCGCGTCCCAGAATTCCGGGGTCATGTTGGCGAGGGTCTTGTCGCGGGTGATACCGGCGTTGTGCACCAGAATATCGAGGCCGTCAGGCAGTTGTTCGATCAGTTGCGTGGCGGCGTCGGCGGCGCAGATGTCCAGAGTAATGGCGCGGCCACCGAGACGCGCGGCGAGGGCTTCCAGATCGGTTTTCGCCGGTGGCACGTCCAGCAGAATCACCTCGGCACCGTCCCGGGCGAGCGTTTCGGCAATGGACGCGCCGATCCCGCGCGCGGCCCCGGTGACCAACGCCTTGCGCCCGGCCAGCGGGCGCGTCCAGTCAGTCACTGGCGTCGCACAGGCTGTCAGGCGAATCACCTGGCCGGAGACAAACGCACTTTTTGGCGAGAGGAAAAACCGCAGCGGGCCTTCCAGTTGATCTTCCGCCCCTTCGCCGACGTAGATCAGTTGCAGCGTGCCACCACTGCGCAGCTCTTTGGCCAGCGAACGGGAAAACCCTTCCAGCGCTCGCTGCGCACTGGCGGCAAACGGTTCGCTGAGGGTTTCCGGCGCACGGCCAAGAATCACCAGGTGCGCGCTGTGCTCAAGGTTCTTCATCAATGGCTGGAAGAATTCGCGCAGCTGTTTGAGCTGGTCGGTGTGCAGCAGTTCGCTGGCGTCGAACACCACGGCTTTGAGTTTCGGGCCGTGGCCGGGAATCCATTCGGTGGCCGTTGCCGGTTGTTCGCCGTAGCGGTAAATGCCGTCGGTCAAACGGTTGGCAAAGGCACTGATACGCTCGGCCAGCGGCCCGCCGCCGATCAGCAGCGCACCTTCCACCGGCCGCAGCCGTCCGGCCTGCCAGCGCTCCAGTCGCACCGGCGACGGCAGACCCAGCGCCCCGACCAGACGATGGCCGATGGACGAGTTGGCGAAGTCGATATAGCGGTCAGACATGGAACGCTCTCCAGAAATTGGGGTTCAAAGTGTGGACTATCGATGGCAATCAATCGTTCGATCCACGCAATAAGGCCTACGCTAGAACAGCAGAGTAGACCACCGATCCTGTGGGAGTTGGCTCGCCAGCGATGGCGGAGTGTCAGCCACGGAAGATATTGGATGTGCCGACCCCATCGCTGGCAAGCCAGCTCCCACAGGGCTCTATGTAAAATTTGAAAAGGAGTTATTCATGAGTCAGCTGCGCCGCGTCGCGATCATCGGCGGTAACCGTATCCCTTTCGCCCGCTCCAACGGGCCGTACGCCACGGCCAGCAATCAGGCAATGCTCACCGCCGCCCTCGAAGGCCTGATCGAACGCTACAACCTGCACGGCCAGCGCATCGGCGAGGTGGTGGCGGGCGCGGTGCTGAAATTGTCACGAGATATGAACCTGACCCGTGAATGCGTCCTCGGCTCTCGCCTGTCTCCGGCCACGCCCGCCTACGACATTCAGCAAGCCTGCGGCACCGGCCTGGAAGCCGCGATCCTGGTGGCCAACAAGATCGCCCTCGGTCAGATCGAGAGCGGCATTGCTGGCGGCGTCGACACCACGTCGGACGCGCCGATCAGTGTCAGCGAAGGCCTGCGCAAAATCCTCCTGCAAGCCAACCGCGCCAAAACCACCGGCGACAAGCTGAAAACCTTTCTGCAACTGCGGCCTCAACACCTGATCCCGGAATTCCCGCGCAACGGCGAGCCGCGCACCGGCTTGTCGATGGGCCAGCACTGTGAGTTGATGGCGCAAACCTGGCAGATCCCGCGCGAGGATCAGGATCAACTGGCTCTCGAAAGTCACCACAAACTGGCTGCGTCCTACAGCGAAGGCTGGCACAACGACTTGATGACGCCGTTCCTTGGCCTGACCCGCGACAACAACCTGCGCCCGGACCTGACCCTGGAAAAACTCGCGACGCTGAAACCGGCCTTCGAAAAAAGCGCGAAAGGCACGTTGACGGCGGGCAACTCCACCCCGCTCACCGATGGCGCGTCTGTGGTGCTGCTCGGCAGTGAGGAATGGGCGAAGGCGCGTGGCTTGCCGATCCTCGCGTATCTGCGTGACGGCGAAGCGGCGGCGGTGGATTTCGTCAACGGCGCCGAAGGCCTGCTGATGGCGCCGGTGTACGCTGTGCCACGTTTGCTCGCACGCAATGGCTTGACCTTGCAGGATTTCGATTACTACGAAATTCACGAGGCATTCGCCGCGCAAGTGCTGTGTACGTTGAAAGCCTGGGAAGACCCGGAGTACTGCAAAACCCGCCTGGGCCTCGACGCGCCGTTAGGCTCGATCGATCGCAACCGACTCAACGTGAAGGGCAGTTCGCTGGCGGCCGGGCATCCGTTTGCCGCAACCGGTGGGCGCATCGTGGCGAACTTGGCGAAGTTGCTGGACGCGGCGGGGAAGGGCCGGGGGCTGATTTCGATTTGTGCGGCGGGCGGGCAGGGCGTCACTGCCATCATCGAACGCTGACGCTTGAAGAGCACCTCACCCTAACCCTCTCCCGGAGGGAGAGGGGACTGATTGGGGGATGCTTCAGAGTTACGCCGACCTGAGAGAGCCGTGCTGAATCCAGAATCGAACCGATTTGGAGAATTCTGCCAGTCCATAATCGACGCGGTATTTCAGGTCGATGCATGCCGCCAGACACCTCGCTCAGCCCTCTCCCTCCGGGAGAGGGTTGGGGTGAGGGTGGCTGTTGAGGTCGCAACAATCTCAGGTACGAAACCGTCTGACCAACCCATCCAGCTCATTCGACAACCCTGCCAGACTCTGCGAATCCAGGCGCGCCGAGTTGGCCAGTTCCGCCACCAACTGCGCATCGCCATGAATCTGGCTGATGTGCCGATTGATGTCCTCAGCCACTTGATGCTGTTCTTCAGCGGCGGTGGCGATCTGTGTGTTCATGTCACGGATCACGTCCACTGACTCGCGGATCTGCCCGAAGCTCGCGCGCGCCTCGCCGATGCGCGTCACGGACTGCTGCGACACCTGCAGGCTGGCGTGCATCTGTTGCGTGACCTGACTGGTGCGCTTGGCCAGATTGCCGAGCAGACCATCAATTTCTGCCGTCGAATCCGCCGTGCGTTTGGCCAGTGCGCGCACTTCATCGGCGACCACGGCAAAGCCGCGTCCCTGTTCACCGGCGCGCGCCGCTTCAATGGCGGCGTTGAGCGCCAGCAGGTTGGTTTGTTCGGCGATGGAACGGATGGTGCCGAGGATCGACTGGATATCGTTGCTGTCGCGCTCCAGTTGCTGCATTGACTGCGCCGACTGCTCCAGCTCCTGACTCAGTTGATCGACGCTGTTCACCGCCGCATCAATTTGCTGCTGGCCTTGACGGGCCTGACGCTGACCGCTGTCAGCGGAGTCCGCCGCCTGACTGCACGAACGCGCGACTTCGTTGGCGGTGGCGACCATTTCGTGGAACGCGGTCGAGACCATGTCGACGGCTTCACGCTGGCGCCCGGCCGCTTCGGCCATGTCGCTCGACACTCGGGTCGAACTCTGCGAGGTCGCGAGGATTTTCCCGGCAGCGCCGCCGATGTGCTGAATCAGGCTGCGGATCGCGGTGAGGAACTGATTGAACCAGTTGGCCAATTGCGCGGTTTCGTCGTTGCCACGGATGTCGAGGTTTTTGGTCAGGTCACCTTCACCCTGCGCGATGCCTTCCAGACCGCTGGCGACGCTGCGGATCGGGCGCACGATCAGGCTGGCGAAACTGGCGCCGACCACGGCGAACAGCACGGCCAGCACGGCAGCGATGATCGCGATCAGCCAGGTCAGTTGCGTGGCGGCACTCATCACATCGCTTTGCTTGATCAGGCCGACGAAGGTCCAGCCCAACTGTTCCGACGGCCAGACGTTGGCCATGTAGCGCTCGCCGTTAAGCTCGACCTCCACCAGACCTTTGCCAGCCTTGGCCAGTTGCGCATAGCCCTCGCCGAGACTGTCCAGCGGCTTGAAGTTGTGTTCCGGCTGTTTCGGATCGACCAGCACCGTGCCGCTGTTTTCCAGGAGCATCAGGTAGCCGGTTTCGCCCAGCTTGATCTGTTTGACGATCTCGGTGAGCTGCTTGAGCGTCACGTCGATGCTGACCACGCCACCGTTGCTGCCGAGTTTGTTGTCGATGGTGCGCACAGTGCTGACGTAGGTCGCATCGTCCTGCGCCCAGTAATAAGCGGCGGTACGCAACGGCTTGCCCGGTTTGGCCTGGGCGGCCTTGTACCACGGGCGCTGACGCGGGTCGTAGTTGTTGAGCTTGGGATCGTCCGGCCACGACACGTAACCACCGGCGGCGGTGCCGACGATGGCGTAGGCGTAAGCCGGGTGGGCGTTGCCCAGGTCCTGGAGGAACGCAAAGACCTTTTTGTCCATCTCGCCTTGGGGGATGGATTCGGCGTTGGCGCTCATGTAGGTCTTGAGGCTGTCGTCGGTGTTTTTGATCAGCGGTTGCGACGCCAGGTAATCGACGTTTTGGCTGATACCGTCAAAAAACAGCTGCATGGCATTGCTGACCTGACGGATCTCGCGACCGCTGCTGTCGACAAAGCTGTCCCGGGCATCGCTGCGCAGGTTCATCACCACCAGGGTCGCGACCAGCACCACCGGCAAGCAGGCGATGATTGCAAACGCCCACGTCAATTTCTGTTTGATGTTCATCCGCGCTCCATATTTTCTTGTAGGCCCACGCAGTGCAGATGACTTGTGGTTTATTGGCAGCCGAAAACGTTGTGGATCACCCGTTTCCCTGAGTGCGACATCGCTGATTGTTTTGGAACGATTGTCGGACAAATCCCTCTGTCATTGAGGACTTCGGCTGCAAAACAGGGAAATTGAGGCGACTTTGCAAAAATCTTCCGAAGGGTCATCAACCAAATGTCAGATTCTGTCGCAAATGCCCTTGAAGACATGTACCAACAAGTACAACAGGCTCGGCTATGATTCTCGACGGTCGATGCGCGAACGCAGAGTTGGCCCTGTTTAATCCGGCACAGTGTGTGCATTCTCAACGTTCACAGGTCGGCAACCCCTCCCCGTGATGCGAGGATTGCCGTATAACGAGTGACATTCGCGTGTTTGGTAATAAAGGACCCACAATAAAAGCTGATGAAGACTCCAAAACGCATTGAACCCCTGATCGAGGACGGTCTGGTCGACGAAGTGCTGCGCCCACTGATGAGTGGTAAAGAAGCAGCTGTTTATGTGGTGCGCTGCGGCAATCAGTTACGTTGCGCAAAGGTCTACAAGGAGGCGAACAAACGCAGTTTCCGCCAGGCGGCCGAGTATCAGGAAGGCCGCAAGGTGCGCAACAGCCGACAGGCTCGCGCAATGGCGAAAGGCTCCAAGTTCGGTCGCAAAGAGACCGAAGACGCTTGGCAGAACGCCGAGGTGGCGGCGCTGTTCCGTCTGGCCGGTGCCGGCGTGCGGGTGCCCAAACCCTACGACTTCCTCGACGGCGTGCTGTTGATGGAACTGGTGGCCGACGAGTTCGGCGATGCTGCGCCGCGTCTGAACGACGTGGTGCTGGAACCGGATCAGGCGCGCGAGTACCACGCGTTCCTGATTTCGCAGATCGTGCTGATGTTGTGTACCGGTCTGGTGCACGGTGACCTCTCGGAGTTCAACGTGCTGCTGACGCCGACCGGTCCGGTCATCATCGACCTGCCGCAAGCCGTCGACGCTGCCGGTAACAACCACGCGTTCAGCATGCTGGAGCGCGATGTCGGTAACATGGCTTCGTACTTCGGTCGCTTTGCGCCGGAATTGAAACTGACCAAGTACGCCAAGGAAATGTGGGCGTTGTACGAAGCCGGCACCTTGCACCCGAACAGTGTGCTGACCGGTGAGTTCGACGATCCGGAAGACCTGGCCGACGTTGGCGGGGTGTTGCGCGAGATCGAAGCGGCGCGCCTCGACGAGGAGCGCAAGCAGGCCATCCGTGCGGCGGACGACGAGCCGAAAGGCAAGTCCGACGAACCACCGCCACCACCGTGGATGCAGTGATTGCTTGATGAGAAACCCGGCTTCGGCCGGGTTTTTTGTTTGAATCAGAATCCTTGGAAGCCCAGAAGCCCCTCACCCCAGCCCTCTCCCAGAGGGAGAGGGAGCCGACCGAGGTGTCTGGCGTATTTCATCGACCTGAAATAACGAGTCGATTATGGAATGGGCTACCGCGTTGATTATGGATTCGCTACAGCACGTTCAGGTCGGCGAACCTCTGAAGCATCCCCCAATCAGTCCCCTCTCCCCCTGGGAGAGGGTTAGGGTGAGGGGCCTCTTTCGGATCAACGCAAATTCACGTCTACTGTCCACCGCTCCACCCACACTCAAGGACTGAATGTGACCACCCCCCGCAACACCCACCTGATCGTCACCGCTCGACTGATCTCCGATTTCGGCGCCTTCCTCAACATGGTCGCGCTGGCCACCTACGTCTACCTGCTGAGCAACAGCGCCATGAGTGTCGGAATCTTCCTCGCCAGTCGAGTCGGCGGGGGGATATTGGCCAGCCTGATTGGCACCGCGTTTTACCGTCGATGCAGCGGACGCGCACCGCTGATCGCGTTCGATCTGCTGCGCGCCAGCGTGCTCGGTTTGCTGTTGATCGTGCCCGTCAGCCAGCAAGCCTTGTTGCTGCCAATGATCGCTTTCGGTCTGGGCCTGGGCAATTCAATGTTCGCCATCGGCCTCAACAGTCAGTTACCGCGTCTGATCCCCGCCGAGCAATTGCTCAAGACCAACGCCTGGATCACCTCAGCGTCATCCGCTGCGATGGTCGGCGGTAGCCTGGTTTCAGGTTTGCTGGTGGCGGGCTTTGGCTTTGAAACGGTATTCGCCCTGAATGCGCTGACCTATCTACTGGCTGCTTTGTTGATTGTGCCGCTGCGGTTCGAGCCGGCGAGCGCCAACGTCGCACCCGAGCGCGGCGAATGGACCGCACTCAAGCAAGGCCTGCGCTCTGCACCGGTGATTGCCGCGATGCTCGCGGTGACCATGGCCGACACCTTGGGCAGCGCCGCACACAACGTCGGCTTTCCGATCATCTCGAAACTGCTTACGCCAGAGTCGGCGAGCACCACGCTGGGGCTGATGCTCGCCGTGTGGGCCAGCGGCAAACTGCTGGGCGCGCGAATCGCCAGCCGTCTCAAAGGCTCAGACAACATCAGCCTCGAACGACGGTTTTTCTTCGGCGTGGCATTGATGTCCTGCGGCTTTATCCTGATGTTCCAGCAACACAGCCTCTACGGCTTGCTACTGTTTTCCTTGCCGGCAGGGTTGGGCGATGGCTTTTCCGAAGTCGGGCTGATGTCGCGTCTGCAACGTGAGCCCGAGCATTTGCGCCTGCCGGTGTTCAGCTTCCTGACCTTGCTGCAAATGACCGGTTTCGGCGTCGGCATGCTCATCGCCGCGCCGTTCTACGGGTGGTGGACGCCGGGTGCCGTGGTCATGCTGTTCCACGGCATTCCCCTCGGCACATTGCTGACGGTGAAAGTGCTCGCCCTCAAGCGCGGACGGGTTGCGCGCAGCAGCCCGACGCCAGTTCCTTGAGGATCGGGCAATCGGGGCGATGGTCGCCGTTGCAGTGCTCGACGAGGTCTTGCAGGGTGTCGCGTAACTCGCCGAGCTCGCGAATCTTCTGATTCAACTCGTCGATGTGCTGGCGCGCCAAGGCCTTCACATCGGCGCTGGCGCGTTGGCGATCCTGCCAGAGGGTCAGCAGTTTGCCGACCTCTTCCAGCGAAAAGCCCAAGTCCCGCGAGCGCTTGATAAACGCCAGCGTGTGCAGGTCATCGTCGCCGTAGACCCGGTAACCGCTGTCGGTGCGATGGGCTGCTTTGAGCAGACCGATCGACTCGTAATAGCGGATCATTTTCGCGCTCAGGCCACTGTGTCTGGCTGCTTGGCCGATGTTCATCGGTGTTCCTCCAGATCCTTGGGTTTCCAGGTTTTCAACAGTAGCGCATTGCTCACCACGCTGACGCTCGACAGCGCCATGGCCGCGCCGGCCAGCACCGGATTGAGAAAACCGAACGCCGCCAACGGAATGCCGATCAGGTTGTAGACGAAGGCCCAGAACAGGTTCTGGCGGATCTTCGCGTAGGTCTTGCGGCTGATCTCCAGTGCCGCCGGCACCAGCCGTGGGTCGCCGCGCATCAAGGTGATGCCCGCCGCGTGCATGGCCACGTCGGTGCCGCCGCCCATGGCGATGCCGATGTCGGCAGCGGCGAGGGCCGGGGCGTCGTTGATGCCGTCACCGACCATGGCGACCACGCCGGTTTTTTTCAGCTCGGTGACGGTCGCGGCTTTGTCCGCCGGCAGCACTTCGGCGTGGACATTACTGATGCCCAAGGCCTCGGCGACGACTTTGGCACTGCCGCGATTATCGCCGGTGAGCAGGTGGCTGTGGATATCCCGGGAGGCGAGTTGTTGCACCGCTTCCAGCGCGCCGGGTTTCAAGGTGTCACCGAAGGCGAACAAACCGAGCACGCGCGGCTGAGGACTTTGCTCGATCAACCACGACAACGTGCGGCCTTCGGCTTCCCAGGCGTTGGCGGATTCGGCAAGGTCACCGGCGCTCAAGCCGCTTTCGTCCAGCATCCGCCGATTGCCCAGCGCCAGACGCCGACCGTCGAGATTGCCGGCGATGCCGCGACCGGTCAGCGACTGGCTGTCGCTGATATCAGGCACGTTCAACCCTCGTTCCGCTGCGGCATCGAGCACCGCTTTGGCCAGCGGGTGTTCGCTCCCGCGTTGCAACGCGCCGGCCAGTTTCAGCAACGCGTCTTCATTGCCATCCACCGCGCTGAAATGGGCGATGCGCGGCGTGCCGGAGGTCAGCGTGCCGGTCTTGTCGAACACCACGCTGCTGACTTCATGGGCGCGTTCCAGCGCCTCGGCGTCCTTGATCAGAATGCCATGGCGTGCCGCTACACCGGTGCCGGCCATGATCGCCGTCGGCGTGGCAAGACCCAGTGCACACGGGCAAGCAATGACCAGCACCGCGACAGCATTGATCAGCGCCGTTTCCATTGGCGCACCGTAGAGCCACCAGCCGATCAGTGTCGCCAAGGCAATCAGCAACACCGCCGGCACGAAGATCTGGCTGACTTTATCTACCAGTTTCTGAATCGGTGCCTTGGCCGCCTGGGCGTCTTCCACCAGACGAATAATCCGCGCCAGTACGGTTTCCGCGCCGAGTGCCTGAGTGCGCACCAGCAAGCGTCCTTCACCGTTGATCGCGCCACCGGTGACCTTGTCGCCCGGTTGTTTCGGTACCGGCAGGCTTTCGCCACTGATCAGCGCTTCATCGGCATGGCTCTGGCCGTCGATGACTTCGCCGTCGACCGGAAAACGCTCACCGGGTTTGACCAGCACCAGATCGCCCAGGCGCAGGGCGCTGATGGCGACATCCTGCTCGCGGCCGTCGATCACTTGAATCGCCCGCTCCGGACGCAACGCTTCGAGGGCGCGGATGGCGCTGGCAGTCTGGCGTTTGGCGCGGCTCTCCAGGTATTTGCCAAGCAGCACCAAGGCAATGACCACCGCCGACGCTTCGAAATACAGATGCGGCATGCGCCCGGCAGCGGTGGCCCATTCGTAAAGACTCAGGCCGTAACCGGCGCTGGTGCCGAGGGCGACCAGCAAGTCCATGTTGCCGGCGCCAGCGCGAACGGCTTTCCACGCCGCTACATAAAAGCGTGCACCGAAAATGAACTGCACGGGCGTGGCGAGGGCGAATTGCGCCCAGGCCGGGAGCATCCAGTGAATGCCGAACGGTTGCAGCAACATCGGCGCCACCAGCGGCAGGGCGAGGACGATCGCGCAGATGAGTGCCCAGCGTTCATGTTTCAGCCGCAGTTGCTGGTTATCGGTTGGTGGGTGTTCGGCTTGCCAGACGCCGGCTGAGTAGCCGGCCTTGCTCACCGCGTCGAGCAGGCTTTGCGGATCGACCTGGCCAAGTAGTTCGAGGTGCGCACGTTCGTTGGCCAGGTTGACGCTGACGCCTTTCACCCCAGGGACTTTGTTCAAGGCGCGCTCGACGCGACCGACGCAGGAGGCGCAGGTCATGCCTTCGATATTCAATTCGATAGTCTGCTGCGGCACGCTGTAACCGGCGCGTTCAACTGCCTCCATCAAGGCCGGCAGGCTGTCGCCGGGGGCCTGCACGCGGGCCTGCTCGGTGGCGAGGTTGACGCTGACAGCACTGGCGCCGCTGACTTTGCTCAAGGCCCGCTCGACACGTCCGGCGCAACTGGCGCAGGTCATGCCGGCAATCGGCAGATCGAAAGTGATGGAATCGGACATCGGTCGTACTCCCTGTAGTAGATGCCTACAAGGATCAACCTTGCCATGCGGGCAAGGTCAAGCGCCAATCTCAAAAGCAAAAGATCTGATCGTTCCCATGCTCTGCGTGGGAATGCCTCTTGTGACGCAGAGCGTCACGCTTCGGGACGCAGAGCGTCCGTGGCTGCATTCCCACGCGGAGCGTGGGAACGATCTCGACTTACTTAATATTCGAGATCGGCGCGCTTCAGGTAGACGCCTTCCGAATTCATCGCCAACCGATACTTCAGCACATCACCGGCGTGCAACTTGATCTCCTGCGACCCCGGCGCGAGCATCCCCGGATTGCAGCCGGCGACCTGTCCCGGCAGCAACTTCAAGCGCAGCGAAACAGTGCCCGGCGGCAGGTTGAAGGAAATGCTTTGCTCCTGCAGCAGTCGCGCCGACAGCTGATCCTGGATGTACACGCCGATCTCGCAGGAAGTCGACACTTCCAGACGCTCGCGGGAAATAATCAGCACCGCATAATCCTCACCAGCGGCTTGCACTGTAGGAATTGCGGCAAAGAGGCTGAGAAAGCCAAACAGGCTGAAAGCTGACCAGCGCATGGCTGAATCTCCTGAATCGAGTCATTGATGTACGCAGCTTGGCCGAGCGCGGCGCCGATTGCCAGCCCGGCAGTTTATTGAAGAACTTGACCTTGCCATCGTGGCAAGCTCGAGACTGCCGGCAACCTCACTCAAAGGAGTCATTCCATGCAAGTGTTCAACGTTCAAGGCATGTCCTGCGGTCATTGCGTCAAAGCCATCACCAACGCCGTCCAGGCCAGGGATCCGGCGGCCAGCGTGCGCGTCGATCTGGCGGCGAAAGAGGTCGGCGTGGAAAGTGCGTTGAGCGCCGAACAAGTGATTGAGGTCATCAGTGAAGAAGGCTATGCCGTCAAACTCGCCTAAAAGCAAAAGATCGCAGCCTTCGACAGCTCCTACATTGGAATGCGTCCTGTAGGAGCTGCCGCAGGCTGCGATCTTTTGCTGGTTTTATAGTTAGCGAGCTATCGGAATGTTCAAGGCGTCCGGGCGCGGCTAGACTGTCGGGCTGCCGACTTGCCAACCTGGATGCCTGATGAACTTCCGTACCATTCTGATTCTCGGTGCCTTGACCGCCTTCGGGCCCTTGGCGATCGACTTCTATTTACCTGCCTTTCCCTCGATGGCGCTGGCGTTCGGCACCGACGAGAAACACGTGCAGATGACTTTGGCGGCGTATTTCGCCGGTCTGTCCATCGGCCAGTTGCTTTATGGCCCTGTAGCGGATCGTTTTGGCCGACGCATCCCATTGCTTGTGGGGCTCACGCTGTTCACCCTGGCATCACTGGCCTGCGCTTATGCGCCGAACCTGGAATGGCTGATCGGCGCACGTTTCGTCCAGGCATTGGGCGGCTGCGCGGGGATGGTGATTTCCCGGGCGGTGGTCAGTGACAAGTGCGACGCGGTGGGTTCGGCGAAAGTCTTCTCGCAACTGATGCTGGTGATGGGCCTGGCGCCGATTCTGGCGCCGATGCTCGGCGGTCTGCTGGTCAACACCACAGGCTGGCAGTCGATCTTCCTGGTGCTGACCGGGTTCAGTGCACTGGCCGGATTGGCCGTGGCGCTGGGGCTGCCGGAAAGTATGCCGGCGCACATGCCGCGCCAGCCGTTGTCCGGCGCACTGCGTCAGTACGGGCGCTTGCTCAAGGATCGGGTTTACCTCGGTCATGCCCTGACCGGTGGCATCGCCATTGCCGGGATGTTTGCCTACATCGCCGGTTCGCCGTTCATCTTCATCAAACTGTATGGCGTACCGGCCGAGCATTTCGGCTGGCTGTTCGGCACCAACGCGGCGGGCTTCATTCTGGTGGCGCAGGTCAATGCGCGGCTGTTGGCCAAGCGCGGGCCTGCGTTCCTGCTGTCACGGGCAGTCTGGGTTTATCTCGCAGCCGGGCTGACGCTGCTCGCGGTCAGCGCTTTGCACACCGAATCCTTGTGGCCGCTGCTGATCCCATTGTTCATCTGTGTGTCGAGCCTGGGTTGCATCAGTCCCAACGCTGCCGCTTGCGCGATGAACGGCCAGGGTGGACGTGCCGGCAGCGCTTCGGCGTTGCTCGGTTGCATGCAGTTCAGCGTTGCGGCCGGGGCGTCAGCGTTGGTGGGGGTGTTGCACGACGGCACGGCTGTACCGATGGCGATCGTCATCAGTATTTGCGGTGTGCTGGTGGTGAGCGTCGCGATGCTCACCCGGCGTCTGCAAAACGCCCGGGCGTTGGCGCAAGCTCAAGCCGAAGCCTAGAAAACTCAGCCGGCGGCGCGCTGCTGGCTGCGGTCGGGAATCTGGTGGGGCGCGCACAGTCGCGCTTCGAGGGTGCGGGTGAAGGCCAGTGCCTCGGCTTCACTGCGGAATGTCACGGCGTGTTGGTCCAGACGAACCTGCCATTGAGACTTTGCCACTTCTTTTATCAGGATCTTCATTGCTGACCTCCCTTGCGTAAAAGATGTATCGCAGAGGTCTCGATTGTAGACCTGAATACGATCGCAATTGTGACAAGGGTCAAGCATCGGACTGACGGCAAAAAACAGCGCAGCCCCGCCCACCGCTCTAGGTCCGGCGAGGGCTGCGATGTGCGGTTTTTTAGAAACCTTCTAAAACAATTTTCCCCTTGGCTTTGCCACTTTCCAGCAGCTCATGGGCACGACGCAGGTTCGCCGCATTGATCGTGCCGAAATGCTCGCCCACCGTGGTCTTCAACGTCCCGGCATCAATCAGTTCAGCCACACGATTAAGCAGTTTGTGCTGTTCGATCATGTCCGGTGTCTCGAACAGTGAGCGGGTGTACATGAACTCCCAGTGCAACGACAGGCTCTTGCGCTTGAGTTTGCTGATATCCAGCGACTTCGGATCATCGATCAGCGCCAGTTTGCCTTGCGGCGCCAGCGCTTCGACCAGTTGATCCAGGTGCTGGTCGGTCTGGGTCAGGCTGGCGACGTGGGTCACGCTGTCGATCCCGGCGCGCTTGAGTTCTTCGCTCAGCGGCTGGCTGTGATCGATGACCAGATCCGCGCCCAGCTCTTTGACCCAGTCGCGGGTCTGCTCACGGGACGCGGTGCCGATCACTTTCAGTCCGGTCAATTGCTTGGCCAACTGAGTGAGAATCGAACCCACACCACCGGCCGCGCCTACGATCAGCAGACTCTGGCCTTCATCGGTTTTGCCTTCGCGGATTTGCAGGCGTTCGAACAGCAATTCCCACGCGGTGATCGCGGTCAGCGGCAGCGCGGCGGCTTCGGCAAAACCAAGGGATTTCGGCATATGGCCGACAATGCGCTCATCAACCACGTGCAGTTCACTGTTGCCACCGGCACGGGCGATGGAGCCGGCGTAGAAGACCTTGTCGCCGGCCTTGAACAACGTCACCTCACTGCCGACAGCCTTGACCACACCGGCAACGTCCCAGCCCAGCACCTTCGCCGCGCCGTTTTCCGGTGCCACGTTCTGCCGCACTTTGGTGTCGACCGGGTTGACCGAGATGGCTTTGACTTCCACCAACAAGTCGCGCGGGCCGGCTAGCGGCTCTGGCAGTTCGATGTCTTGCAGGGCTTTGGCGTCGCTGATCGGCAAGGATGCGTAATAGGCAATGGCTTTCATGAAGGGCTCCGTACAGTTAATAGAAGAAAATCAGGCAATCGCACCGAGGCGCTTGAGCTGGAAGTGTTCGATGGTGTGACCGGCGCTGGCCTGGAAGTGTAGAAAGTGTGCGCTGGCGTTATGCGCCTCAAGAATCGCTTCGCTGGCCCAGTGTTCGATCACATAAAACACCTGCGGGTCGGCGAGGTCGCGGTGCAGGTCGTACTGGCTGCAACCGTCTTCGGCGCGGCTCGGCTCAACCAGTGCGCGCAGGCCCTGTTCGAGAAGGTCCTGTTGACCGGGTTTGGCGATCAGGGTGGCGATGGCAGTGAATGGCTGGGACATGCTCGGCTCCAAAGAAGCGGGATGAATTCGATGGAGAGATGATTGGCTATTTCTCTACGAGATAAAACCGGCTAAAAGAGCAGTCTCTTTCAATATTTTTTTGATAATCGAGGCTGACCATGCTGCGTTTTGACGACTTGCAGTTGTTTGTCCGGGCGGCGGATCTGGGCAGTCTTTCGGCGGCTGCGCGAGTAATGGACATGTCTGCGGCCGTGGCCAGTGCGGCGTTGAAACGGATCGAACAGCAGTTGGGCGCGCGTTTGCTCGCTCGCTCGACTCGCAGCCTGCGCCTGACGGCCGAGGGCGAAGGCTTTCTCGAATACGCACGCGCGGCGTTGAGCAACCTCGATGAAGGCCGGCGCTTGCTGGCCAGCGGGCAAGATCAGGTCAGTGGGGTCTTACAGTTGTCGGCACCTTCGGACTTCGGCCGCAATCTGTTGCTGCCCTGGCTCGACGCGTTCCAGCGCGAACACCCGAAGCTGACCGTGCGCTTGCTGCTTGGCGACCGCATTGCTGACCTGTTCCGTCAGCCGGTGGACATCGCCTTGCGTTATGGCGAGCCGGAAGACTCAAGCCTGGTTGCCTTGCCCATCGCCCCGCACAACCGTCGTGTGCTGTGCGCCTCGCCGGCGTATCTGGCCCGACACGGCGAACCGCGCCAGCTCGAGCAATTGGCCCAGCACAACTGCCTGTTGTACATGCTCGGTAGCCGGGTTCATGACCATTGGAGTTTTCATGACGGCAAACGTGAGGTCGGCCTGACCGTCAGTGGTGACCGTTTCAGTGATGACGCCGACGTGGTGCGCCTGTGGGCGGTGGCCGGCGCCGGAATCGCCTACAAGTCCTGGCTGGACGTGGGCGCCGATGTGCTCGCCGGGCGTCTCAAAGTGCTGCTGCCGGAGCTGCTGTGTGAGCGCGCACCGCTGAATTTGTTGTGCGCCCATCGCGCTCAATTGAGTAAGCCGGTGAACCTTCTGCGGGAAATGCTCGCCAGCCGATGCGCTGATTTGAGTAGTCAATTTCCCGCTTTTCCGAAAGTTGATCATTAGTCGCAGGTAAATAGAGAAATTTCTGTCAGGAACAATCACCACCTGCGCAGGCCCCGGCGCGGGACGCGCGGGCTAACCCGCTTATACTAGCGCCCGCCTCACGCCAGCACCGACACCCCGGCCCGGAGACCCTTGCACCGCGTCGCCAGTCTTCGAGTGACGGTCGCGCAACTGCTGCGGGTTCTGTGCCGGAGCAGGCTGCGTCAGTGGCTTGCCTCGCCCCGGTTCATGGCGATTTTCGCGTCTTGGCCGATGACTCATTAGCGGCCAAGATGTCTCCGAGCAGTAGACGATACGATTCAACAGGGAGTGAACACATGGAACATGCACCTTGCATCAGCCAGATCGCCACGTTGCTGGCCGACCCCAAGCGCAGCGCGATGATGTGGGCGTTGATGGATGGCTCGGCCCGGCAAACCGAGGAGCTTGCGCTACTGGCAGGGCTGTCGCCGTCGTCGGCCAGCGCGCACTTGGCGCGGCTTTCCACGGGTGGTCTGTTGAAGGTCGAAGTCCGCGGTCGCAAACGGTTTTTCCGTCTCTCGGCACCGGAGGTCGGCGCTGCGATAGAAGCGTTGGCCAGCGCTACCATCGCCAGTGCTCCGAGGGAGATTCCCGAGGTATTCAAACGCGCCACCCCCATGGCCAAACCGCAGACCGCGCCGTCCTCGTTGTTGCGTGCGCGTTTTTGCGATGACCACCTCGGCGGCACGCTGGCGGCGGATCTGTATCAGCGGTTGCTCGATGCCGGCTGGATCGAGCAGCTTGAACAACGCGTCGTGGTGACCCACAAGGGCGCGAAGTTGTTGGCGGGGCGCGGCGTGTTCATTCAAGCGCTGGCCCATCGCAACGTACAAGTGGCATGTGCCTGTCCGGACTGGAGCGAGCGTCGTCCGCACATGGGCGGCTCACTGGGCGCCGCGTTGCTGCAGTTGTTCATGCAGTCCGGTTGGCTGACCCTGCCCAACGATTCCAGAGCCTTGCAATTGACGGCCACTGGCCAACGGGAACTGCACCGCTTCGCCAGGGAAACCGAGCTGGAAATGGCGTTGTAGGGCACTCGCATTCGACGTCAGCATTCTGGCGTCGTCCACGGCTGCGAACAGGTCGCATCCAGCACCGACGCCTGAGCGCTATCGCGCACACTCGATCCGGGGACATTTCGGATGGGGAGGCGGCATGGACACACACGGCTACAGCGCAGCAGAACGCTTGGAGCGACTGCCGATCAGCGGTTATCACCGGATCATTTTCATCATCATTGCCTTGGCGTTTTTCTTCGACTCCATGGACCTGGCGATGATGACGTTCCTGCTCGGCTCGATCAAAGCCGAGTTCGGCCTGAGCAGTGCGCAAGCGGGGCTGCTCGCCAGTTCGAGCTTCTTCGGCATGGTCGTGGGCGCATCGCTGTCGGGCATGCTCGCCGACCGGTTCGGGCGCAAACCGGTGTTTCAGTGGAGCATCGTGCTGTGGGGCGTGGCCAGTTATCTGTGTTCAACGGCGCAAACGGTCGAGACGCTGACGCTGTTTCGCATTCTGTTGGGTATTGGCATGGGCATGGAATTCCCTATCGCTCAATCGATGCTGTCGGAGTTGATACCGGCGCAACGGCGCGGGCGCTACATCGCGTTGATGGACGGCTTCTGGCCGCTGGGGTTTGTTGCCGCCGGGGTGCTGTCGTATTTCTTGCTGCCGCTGATTGGCTGGCGCGACATCTTTCTGGTGTTGGCCGTGCCGGCGGTGTTTGTCCTGGCGATCCGGTTTTTCATTCCCGAATCGCCGCGCTGGCTGGAGCAGGCCGGCAAGCATGAGGCGGCGGACAAGGTATTGAGCGGAATCGAAACGCGGGTGCGCGCCTCTTTAGGCGGTGCGTTGCTGCCGGAGCCGATTCGCTTGCCGCGCACGGTGACGCCACCGGGCACGTTCTTCTCGGCGCTCCAGCAGATCTGGTCGCCGCAGTATCGCCAGCGCACCACGATGATCTGGAGCCTGTGGTTTTTCGCATTGCTTGGCTTTTATGGGCTGACGTCGTGGCTGAGTGCATTGCTGCAACAGTCGGGATTCGCCGTGACGCAGTCGGTGTATTACACGGTGCTGATTTCGCTGGGCGGGATTCCCGGGTTTCTGATGGCGGCGTGGCTGGTCGAACGCTGGGGGCGTAAACCGGTGTGCATCGTCACGTTGCTCGGCGGCGCGGTGATGGCGTTTCTGTATGGGCAGAGCGCGGTGTTTGGTGGCAACGTGGCGCTACTGATCAGCACCGGGCTGTTGATGCAGTTTTTCCTGTTCGGCATGTGGGCGGTGCTCTACACCTATACGCCGGAACTGTATCCGACGTCGGCGCGGGCGACCGGTTCGGGCTTTGCCTCGGCGATCGGCCGCGTGGGTTCGCTGCTCGGGCCGTTGGTGACCGGGCTGGTATTCCCGATTACCGGGCAGGGCGGGGTGTTTGCGCTGGGCGCGGCATGCTTTGCGATAGCGGCGGGGGTGGTGTGGCTGTTCGGGATGGAGACGCGCGGTAAAACCCTCGAAGAGCTGACTGAAAGCCAAATCCCAGGCTAAACAAAGAACCCACTGTGGGAGCGAGCCTGCTCGCGAAAGCGGAGTGTCATTAAACAAAAATGTTAACTGACACTCCCTCTTCGCGAGCAGGCTCGCTCCCACATGGGCTATTCGGTGTTGTTTATGGTTTTACCAGGCGCGCATCCAGGCTGTTCTGCGCCAGGCGCTTGGCCTGATCCTGGGTCATGCCCAAATGCTCATGCAGCGCGTAGAAGTTCTCGGTCACATAACCACCGAAGTACGCCGGGTCATCGGAGTTCACCGTGACCTTCACGCCACGCTCGAGCATGTCGAGAATGTTGTGCTGGGACATGTGATCGAACACGCAAAGCTTGGTGTTCGACAGCGGACACACGGTCAGCGGGATCTGCTCGTCGATGATCCGCTGCATCAGACGCTCGTCTTCGATAGCGCGTACGCCATGGTCAATGCGCTGGATTTTCAGCAGGTCGATGGCTTCCCAGATGTACTCCGGTGGGCCTTCTTCGCCAGCGTGAGCGACGGTCAGGAAGCCTTCGTGGCGGGCACGGTCGAATACACGCTGGAACTTGCTCGGCGGGTGGCCCATTTCGGAGCTGTCCAGACCGACGGCGACAAACGCGTCACGGAACGGCAGCGCTTGATCCAGGGTTTTCTCGGCCTCTTCTTCGCTGAGGTGGCGCAGGAAGCTGAGGATCAAACCGCTGGTGATGCCCAGTTGCTGCTCGCCATCCTTCAATGCCGCCGCGATGCCGTTGAGCACCACTTCGAACGGGATGCCCCGGTCGGTGTGGGTCTGCGGGTCGAAGAACGGTTCGGTGTGGATCACGTTCTGTGCTTTGCAGCGCAGCAAGTACGCCCAGGTCAGGTCGTAGAAATCCTGCGAGGTGCGCAGTACATCAGCGCCCTGGTAATACAGGTCGAGGAATTCCTGCAGGTTGTTGAAGGCATAAGCCTTGCGCAGGGTTTCCACGTCGTTCCACGGCAGGGCGATCTTGTTGCGTTCGGCCAGGGCGAACAGCAGCTCGGGCTCCAGCGAGCCTTCCAGGTGCAGGTGCAGTTCAGCCTTGGGCAAGGCGTTGAGCCAGTCGTACATATTCTTTTCTCATCAGGTGCAATGACGGCATTCTACAGATGCTCACCGAAACAATTGGCAAAACCTGACCAAGCGATCCATCAAACGGCTTCCTGCTCACGGCGATAGGCGTAGGTATCGGCGAAGCGCGACAGCAGGAATTCGGCGCAGGTGGTTGTCGGATATTTCGCCGGATGCTGTGCGTCCTGACATCCGGGCAGGCATTCGATGCGCGTGTCCGGGTGCGGCTCGGCGAAGAACGGCATCGAATAGCGATCGACCCCGAGCGGACTGATTACCCGGTGCGGGGTCGAGCGATAACGGTCATTGCTCCAGCGCGCCATCATGTCGCCGAGGTTGACCACGAAGGTGCCATCGATCGGTGGCGCATCGATCCATTCGCCTCGCACATTCTTGACCTGCAAGCCACCGGCGCTGTCCTGATAGAGCAGGGTGATGCAGCCGTAATCAGTGTGCGCGCCGGCGCCTTGCTGCTCGGCGGAGCTGGCGGTGTGGCGCGGTGGGTAGTGAATCATGCGCAGAACGCTGACCGGGTCAACGAAGCGGCTGTCGAAAAAATTGCGTTCGATGTCCAGCGCGAGGGTCATTGCCCGTAGCAGGGTTTGCGCGAGGGCCTGCATGTCGAGGTAGTGCTGCTCCATCAAGTCTGCCCATCCCGCTTGCGCTGGATGACGGTTCGGCCCGCGCAGCGGTTTTTCGGCGAGCACGTCGGGATGGTTGGCCGGCAGGTGCAGGCCCATGTCGAAGGTTTCTTTGAGGTCGCTGGGTTTGCTTGGGTCGAGTTGTTCGGTGGCGATGGCGCCGTAGCCGCGATGGTGACGGGTTTGGGTGATGTCGATCTTGAGTTTTTCTGTTGCGGGCAGGGCAAAAAAGCGTTGGGTGTGATCGAGCACGGTGTTGATGCGCTGCGTTGAAATCGGATGGCCCTTGATGTAGAAGAAACCCCACTCGCGGCAGGCGAGATCAATTTGTTCAGCCACGGCAGGCCAAGCGTTTTGATCGTCGCTGTACAGCGGGCTGATATCGATGATCGGAAGACTGTTCATGCACGGGTCCTGGAGAAACGCAGACTGGAGAACACTGAAGAACTCTGTGGGAGCTGGCTTGCCAGCGATGAGGCCATCACATTCAACATCAATGCTGCCTGTCAGACCGCTATCGCTGGCAAGCCAGCTCCCACAGGGTCGGTGTGTTTTGCGGAGGATTACTTCGGCATCTCAGCCTTCATGCCTTCAACGTAATAGTTCATCGACGCCAGTTCCGCATTGGTCGCACTCACGCCCGCCGGGATTTTTTCGACACCGGCCTGATCCTTGATCGGCCCGGTAAACGGCTGCAACGCGCCGCTTTTGATATCGGCAATGATCTGCTCGGCCTCGGCTTTCACCGGCGCCGGCACCAGGTTGCTGATCGGCAGTTCAACCGTGCCTTCCTTCAGCCCGCCCCAATAATCCTGCGATTTCCACGTGTGATCGATCACGCTCTGCGTCGCCTGAATGTAGTGCGGCGCCCAGTCGTTGACGATCGAGGTCAGCACCGCTTTCGGCCCGAAGTGTGCCATGTCCGAGGCGTAACCCACCGCGTACACGCCACGACGTTCGGCGGCCTGAATCGGCGCGGGGCTGTCGGTGTGCTGGAACACCACGTCGACACCCTGATCGATCAGCGCGTTGGCCGCGTCGGCTTCCTTGCCCGGGTCGAACCAGGAGTTGACCCACACCACTTTGATCTCGGTGCCGGGGTTGTACTTGTTCAGCGCCAGTTGAATCGCGTTGATGTCGCGGATTACCTCGGGGATCGGGAACGAAGCGACATAACCGATCTTCTTGGTCTTGGTCATCTTCGCCGCGAGGAAACCGCCTACATAGCGCCCCTCGTAAGTGCGCGCCAGATAGGTGCCGAGGTTCTTGTCCTGTTTGTAGCCAGTGGCGTGTTCGAAGGTCACCTTGGGAAACTGCCTGGCGACTTTCAGCGTCGGGTTCATGTAGCCGAAGGAGGTAGTGAAGATCAGGTCGTACTTGTCCTTGGCCATGTTGCGGATCACCCGCTCGGCGTCGGCGCCCTCGGCGACGTTCTCGACGTAGTTGGTGGTGATCTGATTGCCGAATTTTTCGGCGAGTGCCTTGCGCCCCTGCTCATGCTGATACGTCCAGCCGTGGTCACCGATCGGGCCGATGTAGACGAAACCGACCTTCAGCGGATCGGCAGCGCTGGCGCTCAGGCTGATCCCCAGACCGAGGGCGGCGCACAGCAGTTTTTGCAGCGGACGTATTTGCATGAACTCGAACTCCATTTTGTTGTGTGTGGTCAGGGCCAATGCAAATTGCTGACCAACAAGACAACAAACAAAAAAGATCGCAGCCTTTGGCAGCTCCTACATGGCAATGCACAACCTGTAGGAGCTGCCGAAGGCTGCGATCTTTTCAGCGCCAGAACCAACGCAGTGCAATTCAACGGATTCACGCTATCGCTTGGTGCGCTAAGGTGTAACGAAACGTTAGCGCCGCCCCGCAGTCAGTAGCTCATTCGCTCTCTTTGGCAAAAAGGCCCGCCATGCTCTCGATCCTCAAGCAAGAAAGCTTTCTGCTACTGGCCGTCATCGCCGCGTGCGTCGCCTATCCGCTGGAACACTGGCTGCTGCACAGCGGCCAGATCGTCGCGCTGATCGGCGGCCTGGTGCTGATCGCCTTCATCGTCGCCGCCTCAATGCGTGTCGCTCATCAGGCCGAATTGCTCGCGGAAAAAGTCGGCGACCCGTACGGCACGATGATCCTCACCCTCGCCGCCGTGCTGGTGGAGGTGGTGATCCTCGCGATCATGATGAGTAACGAAGCCTCGGCAACGTTGGTGCGTGACACGATCTACTCGGCGGTCATGCTCGACATCAACGGCATCCTCGGCCTCGCGGCACTGATGGGCGGAATCAAGCATGGCGAGCAGTCCTACAACGACGATTCGGCGCGCAGCTACAGCGTGATGATTCTCACCGCGATGGGCGTGTCGATGGTGGTGCCGGAATTTATTCCCGAGGCGAACTGGAAGATTTATTCGGCGTTCACCATCGGTGCGATGGTGGTGCTTTACGCGTTGTTTCTGCGCATGCAGGTCGGGCCGCACAGTTACTTTTTCAGCTACAGCTACCCGGACAAGCGCCGCAAGAAAGAACCCGTTGAACAGGAGCCGAAACCGGTCAGCCTGGCGCTGTCGATCGCCATTCTGGTGTTTGGTGTGGTGGTGATCGGCGCACTCGCCGAAGTGATGTCGAAGACCCTCGATCTGGGCCTGGAAGGCACGGGCGCACCGCCGGTGATCACGGCGATTCTGGTGGCGGCGATTTCCGCTGCGCCGGAGATTTTGACCGCGTTGCGCGCAGCGCTGGCTAACCGTATGCAGTCGGTGGTGAACATTGCGATGGGGGCGTCACTGTCGACGGTGATTCTGACGGTGCCGGTGATGGAGGCGATGGCGCTGTACACCGGCCAGCCGTTTCAGATGGCGATGACGCCGGTGCAGACGGTGATGATTTTCCTGACGTTGATCGTCAGCGCGATCAACCTGAATGACGGTGAGACCAATGCCATCGAAGGCATGACGCACTTTGTGCTGTTTGCGACGTTCATCATGCTGTCCCTGCTCGGCCTTTGATATTGATCGTTCCCACGCTCCGCGTGGGAATGCCGCCATGGACGCTCTGCGTCCGCTGCTGGGACGCGGAGCGTCCCGAGATGCATTCCCACGCAGAGCGTGGGAACGATCATATGGGGAGGGGGATCAGGTACCGGCGATCAACTGGCGCGCCGCCTGGCTGTGATCGGCGATCAGGCCTTTCAAATCGAGGCCTTCAACCTGGCCGTCAACCACGCGCCACTTGCCGCCAATCATCACCCGGTCCGCACGATCGGCGCCGCACAACAACAGCGCCGAAATCGGATCATGGCTGCCCGAGAAGCGCAGCTCATCAAGCTTGAACAACGCCAGATCCGCCTGCTTGCCCACGGCAATTTCACCAATGTCGGTGCGACCCAAAAGGCTCGCCGAACCCTTGGTCGCCCAGCCCAGCACGCGTTCCGGGGTGATCTTCTCGGCGCCGTAACGCAGGCGCTGGATGTACAGCGCCTGACGCGCTTCGAGAATCATGTTCGACGCATCGTTGGACGCCGAACCGTCGACGCCCAGACCAAACAACGCACCGGCGTCAGTCAGATCGATACTCGGGCAAATGCCGGAAGCCAGACGCATGTTCGAACTCGGGCAATGGCAAATGCCGGTGCCAGCCTGACCCAGGCGGGCGATTTCGTCCGGGTTGAAATGGATGCCGTGGGCCAGCCAGGTGCGTGGGCCGAGCCAGCCGACACTGTCCAGATAATCAACGGTGCGCAGGCCAAAACGCTGCAGGCAGAAGTCTTCTTCGTCGAGGGTTTCGGCCAGATGCGTGTGCAGACGCACGTCGAGCTTGTTCGCCAGTTCGGCGCTGGCCGACATGATTTCCGGGGTCACCGAGAACGGCGAGCACGGCGCCAGGGCGATCTGGATCTGCGCGCCATCGCCACGCTCGTGGTACTCGTGAATCAGGCGCTGACTGTCGTCGAGAATCACCTGACCCTCCTGCACGGTCTGCTGCGGCGGCAGGCCGCCGTCCTTCTCGCCGAGGCTCATCGAACCCCGGGTGAGCATGGCGCGCATGCCCAGTTCACGCACGCTTTCGACTTGCACGTCGATGGCGTTCTCCAAGCCATCCGGGAACAGGTAGTGGTGGTCGGCAGCGGTGGTGCAACCCGACAACAGCAATTCGGCCAAAGCGACTTTGGTCGCGAGGGCGAGTTTCTCAGGCGTCAGGCGCGCCCACACCGGGTAAAGGGTTTTCAGCCACGGGAACAACGGCTGATTGACCACCGGCGCCCAGGCGCGAGTCAGGGTTTGATAGAAGTGGTGATGGGTGTTGATCAGGCCAGGCAGGATCACATGCTCGCGGGCATCGAACACTGCATTGCACGGCGCCGACGGCTGTTGGCCGGCAGCCAGCACTTCGACGATGACACCGTCTTGCACGACAAGGCCGCCACGGGCATCGAGCTCGTTGGAAGTGAAAATGGCGAGGGGGTTTTTTAACCAGGTACGGGTCGCGGGCATGTTGCCGGCTCCTCTGAAAATGGGGTTCAGGGTTGCCAGCTCAGTGATGCCCTGTCTGCTGATCCAGGGTCGCCGCGGGGACGAGGTGCGCAGTTTCGAACAAAACGCCGCATGGGGCAAGCCCAACCCGATGTGATCCGACAACGCGCATTCCAAACAAAATGCGCAACCCTGTAGGAGCTGCCGGAGGCTGCGATCTTTTGATCTTGTTTTTGACAATCAAAAGATCGCAGCCTTCGGCAGCTCCTACAGTTAGCCAGTCATGCAGGTATTCAGGGGAGTCTGATTTTCGCTGCTTACCAGGGAATCGTTTCACCCTTGTAGTTGATGAAGTGATGCCCACCCTTGCCGGTATACGCGTTCACCTGATCGACCAGCCCGCGGGTGCTGGTTTCGACATCCAGATCCGCGCCTTCGCCGCCCATATCGGTCTTCACCCAACCCGGATGCAGCGACAACACCGTCATCTTCTGCTCGCCCAATTGCGTGACAAAACTGTTGGTCATCGAATTCAGCGCAGCCTTGCTCGCCTTGTACAGCGCCAGCTCCGGCGCGTCCGGCACCGTCACGCTACCCAGCCCGGAACTCATGAACGCCAGCACACCGCTGCCGTCACGAATCTGCCCGGCAAAACGCTGGGCCAGATTGATTGGCGCCACGGCGTTGGTGAAAAACAGCTGACCGACTTCGGCCAGTGTCGCGCCGCCCGGGGTCTGATCGGCCGGGCCTTTGACCCCGGCGTTGACGAACAGCAGGTCGAACGTTTCGCCCTTGAGTTGTTGGCTCAGAGCGATCACCGCTTGCTGATCGTCCATGTCGAGCTTCTCGATCCGTACCTTGCCCAGCGCTTGCAGCGCCTCGGCGTTTTGCGGATTGCGCACGGTGGCGGTGACTTGCCAGCCGTCGGCCAACAGGGTTTTCACCAGACCGAGGCCCAGGCCCCGGGAGGCGCCGATGATCAGTGCGTTTTTTGCAGACATGATGGGCTTCCTTGATGAATGAGGATCATGGATTCAATGGACAGGCCTGACCGAGCCGAAGTTGCAGCTCTTGCCGCAGTACGTCGAGTTCGCGCATGCGGGTTTCGATCAGTTGCAGTTTGTCGCGCAGCAACTGCGCCACGGCGCTGTCCGGATCGGGCGCGTTCCACAACGCAGCAACGCTGTCACCGATCTCGCCGAGGGTAAATCCCAGGCGTTGCGCGGTTTTGATATAGAGCACCAGTTGCACCATCTCCGGCGGATAGTCGCGGTAACCGTTGGCACTGCGTTGCGCCGCGATCAACCCGCGCTGCTCGTAGAAACGCAGGGTGTCACGGCTGACGGCGCTGGCCTGGGCTAATTCACCGATACGCATGCGGGCTCTCAAAACAGCTGTTGACCCTGGAGCATACTCCAGGCTTTACCGTGCTTGCTCCCTGAATTTCTGGAGCATGGATGATGTGGACTTCAACGCAGTATCGCCACGTGGTGCGCGGCAGCGCCTGGCATGACCTGATCGTCACGGCAGCGTTTGCCACGCCGTGGAGTTTTGCTTTTGTGCACGGGTTGTTGAGCGCACTGAATTTGCCGGGTGAGCTGCCGGCGTTTCAACCTGTGCATCTGTTGATGGCGAATCTGTTGGGTTCGCTGGTGTGCGTGTGGGCGGTGCTGCGGATTCGTGATCCGCAGGCGCTTTATGGACGCTATGACGCGGTGGCCAGATTTCTTTTTGCGGCTTGGCAGGCGTATGCCTTGGTCCATGGCGCCAGTTCGATTCTGCTGTTTTTTCTGGTCTTCGAACTGGCGTGGGGCATTGCTCAGGTGTTGCCTGTCAGGGCCTCATCGCTGGCAAGCCAGCTCCCACAGGTTCAGTGTTGATCACGGATTTTGTGCACGACATAGACACTGTGGGAGCTGGCTTGCCAGCGATGGGGCCATTGAAATCACTACATTAATGCCCCGCCTGCCAAGGCTGCCCCAACGAAACCGGCGCATACAACCGCGTCCGCAGCGCATCGCGCGACAACAGCACCAGCACCACAATCGTCGCCACGTACGGCAGCATCGCCAGCAAACTCGATGGGATCGCCAGCCCCAATCCCTGCGCCACCAAATGCAGGATGCTGGCGAGGCCAAACAAATAAGCCCCAAGCAACAACCGCCACACCCGCCAACTGGCAAACACCACCAGCGCCAAGGCAATCCAGCCACGCCCGGCAGTCATGTTCTCCGCCCACATCGGCGTGTACGCCAGCGACAAATAAGCCCCGGCCAACCCGGCCATCGCCCCGCCAAACAGCACCGCCAGCGTACGCACGGTCAGCACCGGCAGCCCCATTGCACTTGCCGCATCCGGGTTCTCACCGACCGCTTGAATGATCAGCCCGACACGACTTTTGATGATCACCCACGCGACCAGCGCAAACAGTGCGAACGACAGGTACACCAGCAAATCCTGCGCGAACAACATCCGCCCAATCAACGGAATCTCACTCAAATAAGGAATCGCCAACGGCTCAAAACCGGCCAGCGGTTTCCCGACCCAAGCCGCGCCGACAAAGGTCGACAGTCCGACACCAAAAATCGTCAGCGCCAACCCGGTCGCCACCTGATTGGCGTTGAACACCAGCGCCACCAAGGCAAACAGCGACGACAGCAACATCCCGGCCAGCATCGCCAGCAACACGCCCAACCACAGGTTGCCGCTGTTCAGCGCGACGATGAAACCGATCACCGCGCCAAACAGCATCATCCCTTCCTGACCGAGGTTGAGCACGCCGCTCTTCTCGCAGATCAGTTCACCCAACGCCACCAGCAGCAGCGGCGTGCCGCACCGCACCATGGCGTAGAAAATATTGCTCAACAGATCGATATCCATCACAGCGCTCCGGCGGTTACGGCGGTGGTCGACGTGCGCTTCACCCAGCGCAGTTTCAGACGTGGCCGATAGAGAATCAGCACGTCACAGGCGAGCAGGAAAAAAAGCATCATTCCCTGGAATAACTGGGTGATCGCCTGCGGCAGATTCAGGGTCATCTGCGCGCTCTCACCACCGATGTACAACAGCGCCATCAACAGGCTGGAAAACAGAATCCCGATCGGATTCAGGCGCCCGAGAAACGCCACGGTGATTGCCGCATAGCCGTAACCCGGGGACACCTGCGGCACCAATTGGCCAATCGGCCCGGTCACTTCGCAGACCCCAGCAAGCCCGGCCAGACCGCCGCTGATCAACAGCGCCAGCCAGATCAAACGCTTCTCGCGAAAGCCGACAAATCCTGCCGCCCGCTTGTCCAGTCCAAGCACTTTGATCTGGAAGCCGACAAAACTTTTCTGCAACAACACCCACACCGCCACCAGAGCGAGCAGGGCGAAATACACCCCGGCATGCACGCGGCCATCCTCCATCAGCAGCGGCAAACGACTGGCGTCGCCGAACATCGCCGACTCGGGAAAGTTGAACCCGGCCGGATCTTTCAACGGCCCATGGACGCAGAACAACAGCAGGTTCAGCGCGATGTAATTGAGCATGATGCTGGTGAGGATTTCGTTGGCGTTGAAGCGCGTGCGCAACCACGCGGTGAGCCCGGCCCACGCCGCGCCAGCGACGGTGCCAGTGAGCAAAATCAATACCAGCGCCCAGCGACTTTGCACGTCGATGATGTTCACCGCCAACGCGCTGCCGGCGAGCGCACCGAGGAGTAATTGCCCCTCTGCGCCGATGTTCCAGATTCGCGCCTGATACGCCACTGCCAGGCCCAGTGCGCAGAGCAGAATCGGCAGCGCCTTGACCAGCAATTCGGAGACACCATACAAGTCGCTGACCGGCGCGATCAGCAGCGTGTGCAAGGTTTGCAGCGGGTCATGACCGAGGGCGATGAACAACAGTGAGCCGCAGCCGAGCGTCAGCGCCGCTGCCAACAACGGCGAGCACCACAGCATCAAGCGCGATTGCTGGCCGCGGGGTTCGAGGGAAAGCAGCATGAGTAAAACTCCGTTAAACCGTGGCGGCAGAAGGTGGGTTGTCGAACTGGCCGGCCATCCAGCCGCCGATGTCGCTGAGTTGCGTATCGGTGGTGTTGTGCAGCGCCGACAAGCGTCCGCCACACAAGGCGCCGAGGCGGTCGCTGATCTGGAACAGTTCGTCGAGGTCTTCGGAAATCACCAGAATCGCCGCACCGGCATCGCGCAACGCGATGAGCGCGCGGTGGATGGTCGCGGCGGCGCCGACGTCAACGCCCCAGGTCGGGTGCGCGGCGATCAGCAGTTTCGGTTGCTGGAGGATTTCCCGACCGAGGATGAATTTCTGCAGGTTGCCTCCGGAGAGGCTGCGCGCAGCGGTGTGCATGTCCGGGGTTTTCACGCCGAAGCGCTGAATGATCTGTTGGGCGAGGGCTTCGACTTTGCCGCGTTCGATCAAACCGTGGCGGACCAGGCCTCGTTGGAAAGCGGTAAGCAGGGCGTTATCGGCCAGACTCAATTCCGGTACCGCGCCGTGGCCGAGGCGTTCGGCAGGCACGAACGCCAAACCCAGTTTGCGCCGCGCGTCCGGGCGCAAATCGGCAACATTCTGCTCAGCGAATCGAAGGGTTGCCGCTTCGGCCTCAGGCAAGGTTTGTTCACCACTGAGCAGGGCGAGCAACTCATCCTGACCATTGCCCGCGACCCCGGCGATGCCGACGATTTCACCGCTGCGTACTTGCAGATTGATGTCCGCCAACGAGCAACCAAACGGGTCCGGGTTGTGCCAACTCAATCCGCTCATCCGTAAAAACGTCGTGCCGCCACTGGCCTTCGGGTAATCGCCAATCAACGCCGCCGCTTCGCCAACCATCATCTGCGCCAATTGCTGATCCGAACATTCGGCTGGCACGCAATGCCCGGCCACGCGCCCGCCGCGCAGAACTGTCGCGCTATGACACAAAGCGCGCACTTCACCGAGTTTGTGACTGATAAACAGAATGCTGCAGCCTTCGGCGGCGAGGCGGCGCAGGGTGACGAACAACTCGTCGGCCTCTTGTGGCGTCAGCACCGAAGTCGGTTCATCGAGAATCAGCAGGCGAATGTCCTGCATCAGGCAGCGAACAATCTCCACCCGTTGCCGCTCGCCGATCGACAGGCTGTGGACAAGTCGCTCCGGCTCCAGCGCCATGCCGTAGCGGCGCGACACTTCGCGAATCTTTGGTTCCAGTTGTTTCGGTGTCCCGGCCGCCGCGCCCATTGCCAGCGCGATGTTCTGCGCGACGCTGAGGGTTTCGAACAGTGAGAAATGCTGGAACACCATGCCGATGCCCAACTGCCGCGCCTGCGCCGGACTGCGGATGTTGACGCGTTGGCCTTGCCAGAGCATTTCCCCAGCGTCGGCCTGGGTGACGCCGTAGATAATCTTCATCAACGTACTTTTGCCCGCACCGTTTTCACCGAGCAGGGCATGGATTTCCCCCGGCGCGATGCTCAGGTCGATGGCGTCGTTGGCCAGGCAACCGGGGTAGCGTTTACTGATGTGGCGCAGTTGCAGGCGCGGGAGGGGTGGTGCGATTGGCATGACAGGCTCGACTGGCTTGGAGTTGTGCCTGTGGATAAAGCAATTTCCTGGCCATTGAGTCAGGAACCCGAGCGGGCCGTGCGCGTGGACGTCTGCTGCAGAGCATTCCGCAGCTAATCATGCGCAGGCCCGGCACCAATTCAGAGCAAAGCCGTTGATCGGGCTCCAGTTTTGCCCGTCGGCAACTGATCAAAAAACGAGCAAACCCATGGGAGCTAGGCAGAACCTGCGACTGCGGCGGTCATGAACGGGTTATCCACAGGTTGCTCC
Source organism: Pseudomonas sp. NPDC085632 (assembly GCF_044541255.1). Lineage (NCBI taxonomy): Bacteria > Pseudomonadati > Pseudomonadota > Gammaproteobacteria > Pseudomonadales > Pseudomonadaceae > Pseudomonas > Pseudomonas sp. NPDC085632. The sequence continues at coordinate 58,100 of NZ_JBITSX010000032.1, forward strand.
ACAGTTATTGTGTGCAAGCCAAATAGCCGGGCATAAGCACAGTGATGCTTTCTTCTAATGGTGATAAACGAGGCTAACTGATTGTTTCTGTTTGGAATTTACATTTCGTCGGGTGAATTGAACGAAAAGTGAACAAACCGCGCAAAGCCACGTGACAGAAGGGTTACAGCGGAATGTACTCAGGTTATCCACAGTCGGGTGCACAGCAGATGTGGGCAACTCTGTGGAATAAGGAAAACGGGGGATGCCCTAAAAGATCGCAGCCTTCGGCAGCTCCTACAGGGAGAACGCATTTAAAGTGTAGGAGCTGCGGAACGCTGCGATCTTTTGATCTTGCTTCACCGCTGCAACAAAATCCGGCCACGGCTCAAATCGGCTAGTTGAGTTTGCAAGACAGCAATCTGCGCCTCACCCACCGCCAACTTCAACTCAACGCCATTCGCCGTAAAATTCTCTTCAACAACCAACCCACCCAGATCAGCCACCCGCAACTTCACCAATGCCAACTCGGCAAACCCGCAAGCACAACTCAACGGCACCCGACTGATCAACTCAACCTTGGCCGCCGTCTGCAAACACTTGTTCGCGCCACCGCCATACGCCCGGGCCAAACCGCCCGTGCCCAATTGAATTCCGCCGTACCAACGAATCACCAACACCGCGACCTGATCGCAATCCTGCGCTTCAATCGCCGCCAGAATCGGCCGACCCGCCGTGCCGCCCGGTTCGCCGTCGTCATTGCTGCGGTATTGATCGCCGAGCTTCCACGCCCAGCAATTGTGCGAGGCGTTGAAGTCGCTGTGCTGTTCGAAAAACGCCTGCGCCTCGGCAGGGCTGCCGATCGGCATAGCGAAGGTGATGAAGCGGCTTTTGCGAATCTCTTCGCGGTACTCGCAAAAACCGCTGAGGGTGAAAGGCATAAACGTCTTATAGAGAAGGAGTGAGGCCGCAGCCTTTGAGAATGATGCGGATCAGGTTGTTGCCGGCGTCTTCCATGTCCTGCTTGGTCAGTTTGCTGCGACCGCTGACACGACAGATCTGCGTGGCGAAGTCGGCGTAATGCTGGGTGCTGCCCCACAACAGGAAGATCAAGTGCACCGGATCGACCGCGTCCATTTTGCCCGCATCGATCCACGCTTGAAACACCGCCGCGCGGCCGGTGAACCAGGCGCGGTAATCCTGATTGAAATATTCGCTGAGGCATTCGCCGCCGCTGATCACTTCCATCGCAAAGATCCGCGAGGCTTGCGGCTGGCGCCGGGAGAATTCCATCTTGGCGCGGATGTAGCGGGTCAGCGCTTCGGCCGGATCGTCCTCGGCGGTGAGCGTGTTGAAGGTGCTGTCCCACAGCTCGATGATGTTGCTCAGCACCGCCACGTACAAACCGAGTTTGTTGGTGAAGTAGTAATGCAGGTTCGCCTTGGGCAACCCGGCATTCTGGGCGATGGTGTTCATGCTGGTGCCTTTGTACCCGTGGCGGGCGAACTCGTCTTCGGCAGCTTTGAGGATGGTCTCTTCGTTCTTTTGACGAATGCGGCTGGCGGGTTTGCCGCCATGGGCTGGGACTTCAAAGGTCATAGGCACTTCCGGGTTTGTCTGTGGGTGCAACCAGTTGCGTTGATAGCGCACCCACAGGCATCCGACAAGTGTTTGAGCGATAAAATCGTTACGCCTGTTCGATCTTGTTCAGCGGCGGGTGCGCTTCAGCGGCCTCGGTTTTCGACTCCGGCAGCAGCAGGCAAAGGATGATTGCGGTCAGGCCGCCGCTGGTGATCGCCGAATCAAACAGGTTCTGCACCAGTTTCGGCAGCAGGTGCAGCAGGTTCGGTTGCGCGGCAATGCCCAGGCCGACGCCGAACGACGTGGCGATGATCAACATGCTGCGTCGATCCAGCGGCGACTGCGCGAGGATGCGCACGCCGGCAGCGGCCACCGCGCCGAACATCACCAGGGTCGCGCCGCCGAGCACCGGTTTCGGGATCTGTTGCAGCACGGCGCCGATCATCGGGAACATACCGAGACAAAACAGGATCGCGCCAATGTACAAACCGACATAGCGGCTGGCGACGCCGGTCAACTGGATCACGCCGTTGTTCTGCGCGAACGTGGTGTTGGGGAAAGCGCTGAAGGTCGCGGCGATCATGCAACTGACGCCATCGCCGAGCACGCCACCACGCAGGCGACTTATATAAGAAGGCCCGCTGATGGGTTGCCGGGCGAGCATGCAGTTGGCGGTAAGATCGCCGACGGTTTCGATGGTGCTGATCAGATAAATCAGCGCGACCGGCAGGAAAGCCGTCCAGTCGAAGCTGAAGCCAAACTTGAACGGCGTAGGAAAACTCACCAGTGGCAAGTCAGGCAGTGGCTGCGGCACCAGTTTCCCACTGAACCACGCGGCGAGGCTGCCCAGCACCAAACCGATGATGATGGCCGACAAACGCACCCAAGGCGTGTTCGAGCGGTTGAGCAGAATGATCGTCAGCAACACAAACACGCCCAGCGCCAGATTGCCCGGCGCGCCGAAGTCCGCTGCATTGAAACCACCGCCCAGGTCGGTGATGCCGACCTTGATCAGACTGATGCCGATCAGGGTGATAACGATCCCGGTCACCAGCGGCGTAACGACTCGACGCAATTGACCGATGAAGCGGCTGAGGACGATTTGTACGATTGCGCCGAAAAAGCACACACCGAAAATCATCGCCAGAATGTCTTCCGGGCTGCCGCCGCGTTGCTTGACCAGAAACCCCGCCGACAGCACCGCACCAAGAAAAGCAAAACTGGTGCCTTGCAGACAGATCATCCCCGCGCCAATCCCGAACGGGCGCCGCGCCTGAATAAACGTGCCGACGCCCGAGACCATCAACGCCATGCTGATCAAGTAAGGCAAATATGCGGTCAACCCGAGCGCCGAGCCGATCACCAGCGGCGGGGTGATGATGCCGACGAAACTGGCGAGCACGTGTTGCAGTGCCGCGAGTGTCGCGGCGAGTGGTTTGGGGCGGTCGTTGAGGCCGTAGATCAGGTCGCTGGACGGTGCGGAATCTGGCTGCATGGCTTAGGGCTTCTTGTCAAAGGAACGAAGTAATTCCCCTCTGCAAAAACCTGTCCACTTGCTCAACTTATTATCTCTGTAGGAGCTGCCGAAGGCTGCGATCCCTTGATCTTGCTGTACTTCACCAACGTCGCATCCCTCATCAACGCGTCGCCGCCAGACTCTCCAAAAAGCTTTCCAGCACCAAATGAGGGCGACGCCCCTTGCGCGTGACCGATGCCAGACTCAAATCGTAAAACCGCGTCCCTGCTTTCAAAGCACGCAAACGCCCCTGCTGCACCCAGAGACTGGCGTAGTGATCCGGCAAATACCCGATGTAACGCCCGGTCAAAATCAAAAACGCCATGCCCTCACGGTCAGAAGCACTCGCTGTGCAATTGAGCGCCTGGTAATGCGCCTGAATATCCGCCGGCAAACGAAACGTCGGCGCAATTGCGTCCTGACTGTTAAGGCGTTCGTCATCCAGTTGCTTGTCATCGACATAAAACAACGGATGACCCACCGCGCAGTAAAGCAGCGAGCGCTCGCTGTACAGCGGTTGATATTCCAGTCCCGACAACGCACTGGCCTGCGGCACCACACCGACATGCAGTCGCCCATCGAGCACGCCTTGCTCGACTTCATTCGGCGCAATCATGCGGATCTGAATTTGCACATCCGGCCCGCGTTCCTTCAACTGGGCGAGGGCGTGGGTGATGCGCATGTGGGGGAGGGTAACGAGGTTGTCGGTCAGACCGATGATCAACTCACCGCGCAAATGCTGGTGCAGGCCGTTGACCTCAGTGCGGAAACTTTCCAGCGCACTTAATAGTTGCAGCGCCGATTGATACACCTCACGGCCTTCTTCGGTCAGCGAAAAACCGGCGCGGCCGCGCTGACACAAACGTAAACCGAGACGCTGCTCCAGATCGCTCATCTGCTGACTGATTGCCGAACGACCGATACCGAGCACGGTTTCCGCCGCCGAGAAGCCGCCGCATTCCACCACGCTGCGAAAAATCCGTAGCAGGCGAATATCAAAATCACTCACCTGGGCCAGCGGATCGGGGCGGCGGCTGCTCATCTTATTGTTCTCATTGTTTAGCAAAGTTCTAACTGAAGGTTAGAAGAGTTGAATTTCACCGACTTTATCGCCGTGGCAATTTAGCTGCAACAACGCTTTTTATCTCCCTGACGCTTATGCCCTGCGAGGTTTTGCCCGATGAACATGCCTGAAAACGCTCAGTCGCCACTGGCCAGCCAATTGAAGCTGGACGCGCACTGGATGCCGTACACCGCCAACCGCAACTTCCAGCGCGACCCGCGTTTGATCGTTGGCGCCGAAGGCAGCTGGTTGATCGACGACAAGGGCCGCCGGGTATACGACTCGTTGTCCGGTCTGTGGACGTGCGGTGCGGGCCACACCCGCAAGGAAATTCAGGAAGCAGTCTCCAAGCAACTGGGAACCCTCGATTACTCGCCGGGCTTCCAGTACGGCCATCCGCTGTCGTTCCAGCTGGCCGAGAAAATCACCGAGCTGACCCCGGGCAATCTGAACCACGTGTTCTTCACCGACTCCGGTTCCGAGTGCGCCGACACCGCGGTGAAAATGGTCCGTGCCTACTGGCGCCTGAAAGGCCAGTCGACCAAAACCAAAATGATTGGCCGTGCCCGTGGTTACCATGGTGTGAACATCGCCGGCACCAGCCTCGGCGGCGTCAACGGCAACCGTAAGCTGTTCGGTCAGGCGATGATGGACGTCGATCATCTGCCGCACACGCTGCTGGCCAGCAACGCCTTCTCCCGTGGCATGCCGGAGCAGGGCGGTATTGCCTTGGCCGATGAACTGCTGAAGCTGATCGAACTGCACGATGCTTCGAACATCGCCGCCGTATTCGTTGAGCCGATGGCTGGTTCCGCTGGCGTGCTGGTTCCGCCCCAGGGTTACCTGAAACGTCTGCGCGAGATCTGCGACCAGCACAGCATCCTGCTGGTGTTCGACGAAGTGATCACCGGTTTCGGCCGTACCGGCAACATGTTCGGCGCCGACACCTTTGGTGTGACCCCGGACCTGATGTGCATTGCCAAGCAAGTCACCAACGGTGCGATCCCGATGGGCGCGGTGATTGCCAGCTCTGAGATCTACCAGACCTTCATGAATCAGCCGACGCCTGAGTACGCGGTGGAATTCCCGCACGGCTACACCTACTCGGCACACCCGGTGGCTTGCGCCGCTGGCCTGGCGGCACTCGACTTGCTGCAAAAGGAAAACCTGGTACAGAGCGTGGCGGAAGTCGCGCCGCATTTCGAAAACGCGCTGCATGGCCTGAAAGGTTCGAAGAACGTTATCGACATCCGTAACTTCGGCCTGGCCGGTGCCATCCAGATTGCCCCGCGTGACGGCGACGCCATCGTGCGTCCGTTCGAAGCGGGCATGGCCCTGTGGAAAGCCGGGTTCTACGTACGCTTCGGCGGCGACACCCTGCAGTTCGGCCCAACCTTCAACAGCAAGCCGCAAGACCTCGATCGTCTGTTCGACGCGGTCGGCGAAGTGCTGAACAAGCTCGACTGATTTTTCCTTCTATATAGCTATGCAAATGGCAGGCGCCTCTTGCGGGCGTCTGCGCACAAGAATTCAGGAGTTTTCGATGAGCGTTATCCCGCATTTGATCAATGGCGAACTGGTGACCGAGAACGGTCGCGCGGTTGATGTGTTCAACCCGTCCACCGGTCAGGCTATCCACAAGCTGCCACTGGCCAGCCAGGCCACCATCCAGAAAGCCATCGATGCCGCCAAGGCTGCGTTCCCGGCCTGGCGCAACACGCCGCCGGCCAAACGCGCTCAGGTGATGTTCCGCTTCAAACAACTGCTGGAGCAGAACGAAGCACGCATCTCGCAACTGATCAGCGAAGAACATGGCAAGACTCTGGAAGACGCTGCCGGTGAACTGAAGCGCGGCATCGAGAACGTCGAGTTTGCCTGCGCAGCGCCAGAAATCCTCAAGGGCGAGTACAGCCGCAACGTCGGCCCGAACATCGACGCATGGTCGGACTTCCAGCCGCTGGGCATCGTGGCCGGTATCACCCCGTTCAACTTCCCGGCCATGGTGCCGCTGTGGATGTACCCGTTGGCGATCGTCTGCGGCAACTGCTTCATCCTCAAGCCATCCGAGCGTGATCCAAGCTCCACCCTGCTGATTGCTCAACTGCTGTTGGAAGCCGGATTGCCGAAAGGCGTGATGAGCGTGGTTCACGGCGACAAGACTGCCGTGGACGCGCTGATCGAAGCGCCAGAAGTCAAAGCACTGAGCTTCGTTGGTTCGACACCGATTGCTGAATACATCTACGCCGAAGGTACCAAGCGCGGCAAGCGCGTTCAGGCACTGGGCGGTGCGAAGAACCACGCGGTGCTGATGCCGGATGCCGATCTTGATAACGCTGTCAGTGCACTGATGGGCGCGGCCTACGGTTCGTGCGGCGAGCGTTGCATGGCGATTTCGGTTGCCGTGTGTGTTGGCGACCAAGTGGCGGATGCGCTGGTAGCGAAACTGATTCCACAGATTCAAGCGTTGAAAATCGGTGCCGGCACTTCGTGCGGTCTGGACATGGGCCCACTGGTTACCGGTCAGGCGCGTGACAAAGTCAGCGGTTATGTTGATGACGGCGTGGCAGCGGGCGCGACCCTGGTGGTCGACGGTCGCGGTTTCAGCGTGGCCGGTCATGAAGAAGGCTTCTTCCTCGGTGGCTGCCTGTTCGACAACGTCACCCCGGAGATGCGCATCTATAAAGAAGAGATATTCGGCCCGGTACTGTGCATCGTTCGCGTGAACAGCCTGGAAGAGGCGATGCAACTGATCAACGATCACGAATACGGCAACGGCACCTGCATCTTCACCCGTGACGGTGAAGCGGCGCGTCTGTTCTGCGACGAGATCGAAGTCGGCATGGTTGGCGTCAACGTGCCGCTGCCGGTACCGGTGGCTTACCACAGCTTCGGCGGCTGGAAGCGTTCGCTGTTTGGCGACCTGCACGCTTATGGTCCGGATGGTGTGCGCTTCTACACCCGTCGCAAGGCGATCACTCAGCGCTGGCCGCAACGTGCGAGCCATGAGGCTTCACAGTTCGCCTTCCCTAGCTTGTAAGTAGAAGGGGATTACAGAGAAGGCCGACCTCATTGAGGTCGGCCTTCGTGTTTTCGGGGTTTTTTGACCGATGTGACAGAATTATGAAAATAGGTGTTGACGGCAGATTTCAGATGTCTATAATTCGCCCCACTTCCGGCGCAGTCGAAACGGAAAACTCCTTGAAATTCAAAGAGTTATGTAGGTTTCGGCAGCGGGTTGCTTCAGTTCATCGAAGCCAAAAGGAAGTTGAAAAAGAGGTGTTGACAGCAGCGTGTAACGCTGTAGAATTCGCCTCCCGCTTCGGAGAGAT